>DATHUY010000041.1 GCA_035461765.1 Longimicrobiales bacterium | reverse complement strand
GGGGCGACCATGCGGCACGGCCCACACCAGGCAGCCCAGAAATCGACGATCGAGAGGCCCTGCCCCTTTTCGATCTCCTCGGCGAAGTTTCCGTCGGTGACCTGAATCGGTCCGCCGTTCTCGGCCATCACCATCTCCTTGTAAAGACCCGCCACCGCACCTGCGGCGGCGCGAAGTGTTAACTTGGGACTGTTTACACGTGCAAGAAACCCGCCGGAGCAGACTAGTGCAACTTCCCCTGGATCATGTGGCGATCGCAGTCGAATCGATCACCGCATCTCTTCCGATATTTGAATCCCTTCTGGGCGCCGCCGGTTCCCCGGTCGAGCATGTGGCGTCTCAGGGCGTGTCCGTCACATTCGTCGGCTCCGGCGCCGGTCGCCTCGAGTTGATCGAGCCGACCAGCGCCGACACCGCGGTGGGCCGGTTCCTAGCGCGGCGCGGACCCGGGCTGCACCACCTCGCCTACCGCGTTCCGGACCTCGAGGCGGCACTGGCCCGCCTGGCCACCGATGGCGTCGAGCTCATCGACCGAGTGCCGCGGACCGGGGCGCACGGCCACCGCGTCGCGTTCCTGCATCCGCGCAGCACGGGCGGCGTGCTCATAGAGCTCGTGTCGGACTGAAGCCGCAGCCGGGTCCGGCGCGGCCGCGGACCACCCGTCGCGGGCGGTGCGACGCCCGTCCGGGGCAAATGGCTACCGGAGCGGACCCATCGCTACGGCCGGCCGCCGGAGCGACCGCGCGTGACCTGCTCGATACCGATGTTCTCGATCAGCCAGTTCTGGCTGGCGGTCCGCACCATGGTGAACGGAACCATGACCGTATCCCCCTGAATGACCATCTGCACATTCAGCTGAGTGGCCTCGTCGCGCCGACCGGCGACGATCTGTTCACCGGCAATCGTGTAGTCCGTATGTCGGAGCACGGACGCGAAGATCAGCATCCGGTCGTCGATCTCCTTCTGTGACCAGACCCGTGTCACGGAGCCGTCGCGGTTGCCGAACAACGCGGCCATCGTGTCCAGGTCGTTCTGATTCGTCGCACGGAGGAACCGCTCGATGGTCATGGCGGGACCGACCGAGCTGTCCACGCCGGCGCGCGGGGCGGACCCGCCACAGGCGGACAACAGGACCAGTCCGAGCATCAGACCGGCGGAGCGAGCAGCGCTTAACCGCATGGTAGTCATTCCGTTGAAGTGTGTCGGGGAGACGTCGAAAGGTGGCGCGGAGCGGCGGTCGATGTCAAGCAGGGCGCGGCCCCGGGAGCCGCGCCGCCTGCCCTCGCTTATTCCAGCTGCGACGCGCGCCTACGCGATCGCCGCGTCGGCGCTTACCCTCTCGAAGCGCAGCTCGCGGGAGTCGCCGGCCGTCCTGACCAGCACGGTATCGCCGTCCTGGAACTTTCCCTCCAGCAGCATGATCGCGAGCGGGTTCTGCACCAGTCGCTGGATCGAGCGCTTGAGCGGCCGGGCTCCGAACGCGGGGTCGTAGCCATCCTCCGCGATGATCCGCTCCGCCTCGGGCGTGAGCTGGAGGGTGATATCACGTTCGGCGAGCATCGCCCGCAGGCGGTCGAGCTGGAGCTCGACGATACGCTGGAGCTGTTCCTTCTCGAGCGGCCGGAACACCACCACATCATCGACGCGGTTGAGGAACTCGGGGCGGAACGAGCGCCGCAGCTCCTCGAGCACGTACGTCTCCACCTCCTGCCAGTCGCCGGTGCCCGAGCGTTCCAGGATGAACTGGCTGCCCACGTTCGACGTCATGATGATGACGCAGTTGCGAAAGTCGACCACGCGACCCTGCGAATCCGTGAGGCGTCCATCGTCGAGGATCTGCAGGAACAGGTTGAATACTTCCGGATGTGCCTTCTCGATCTCGTCGAACAGCACCACCGAATACGGCCGACGGCGGACGGCTTCCGTCAGCTGACCACCCTCCTCGTAGCCGACGTATCCCGGAGGCGCACCGATCAGCCGCGCGACCGCGTGCTTCTCCATGTACTCCGACATGTCGATGCGGACCATCGCCTGCTCATCGTCGAACAGGAACTCCGCGAGAGCGCGCGCCGTCTCCGTCTTTCCCACGCCGGTAGGCCCGAGAAAGATGAAACTGCCGATCGGCCGGTTCGGGTCCTGCAGCCCGGCCCGGCTGCGACGCACCGCATTCGACACGGCTACGATCGCCGGCTGCTGCCCCACGACGCGCGACCCGAGCTCGTCCTCCAGATGCGTAAGGCGCTGCTTCTCCGTCTCCAGCATGCGCGTGACCGGGATTCCGGTCCATCGCGCCACCACCGTGGCGACGTCCTCGGCGTCCACGACCTCCTTCAGGAACTTGCCGTGGGACTGCAACTCCGTCAGGCGCGCCTCCGCCTCCTCCAGCTCACGCTCGGTCTTCGGGACCGCGCCGTACTGAATCTCGGCCGCACGCGCCAGGTCCGCAGTGCGCGTCGCGCGTTCCGCCTCGATGCGCAGCTCGTCGATCTGCTCCTTCAGCGAGCGAATGCGCGCGATCTGATCCTTCTCGGCCTGCCACGTCGCCTTCATGGCATTCGACTTCTCGCGCAGCTGCGCCAGCTCGTCTTCGATGCGTTCCAGCCGCTCGACCGCTCCACGCTCCTGGTCGTGGGCAAGCGCGGTACGCTCGATGTCGAGCTGCATGATGCGTCGCTCTACCTCATCGATCTCCTGCGGCATGGAGTCGATCTCGATCCGCAGCCGCGACGCGGCCTCGTCGATCAGGTCGATCGCCTTGTCCGGCAGGAAACGACCACCGATGTAGCGGTCCGACAGCTTTGCCGCAGCCACGAGCGCGCTGTCCGTGATCTTCACGCCGTGATGCACCTCGTAGCGCTCCTTCAGCCCGCGCAGAATCGCGATCGCCGCCTCGACACTGGGCTCGCCCACGTACACGGGCTGGAAGCGACGCTCGAGCGCAGCATCCTTCTCGATGTGCTTGCGATACTCGTCCAGTGTCGTTGCGCCGACCACGCGCAGTTCCCCGCGTGCGAGTGCAGGCTTCAACATGTTCCCCGCGTCCATCGCACCCTCAGCCGCACCGGCGCCGACGATCGTGTGCATCTCGTCGATGAACACCACGTAGCGGCCTTCCGCTTCCGTGATCTCCTTCAGCACGGACTTCAGGCGCTCCTCGAACTCGCCGCGATACTTCGCGCCCGCGACCATCGCCGAAATATCCAGCTGGACCAGCCGCTTGTCCTTCAGCGATTCCGGCACGTCGCCGCTCACGATGCGCTGCGCCAGCCCCTCCACGATCGCGGTCTTGCCCACGCCAGGCTCGCCGATCAGGACCGGATTGTTCTTCGTACGACGGCTCAGCACCTGCACCACCCGTCTGATCTCCTCATCCCGGCCGATCACAGGGTCGAGCTTGCCGCGGCGCGCAATCTCCGTCAGGTCCTTCGTGAACCGCTCCAGCGCGCGGTACTGCTGCTCCGGCGTCTGGTCCGTCACGCGATGCGAACCGCGCACCGCCTCCAGCGCTTCCCGCAGCGACCCTTCCGTCGCGCCCTGGTGCTTCATCAGGTCCGCAGCCGTCGATCCCTTCTGCGCAGCCACACCCAGCAGCAGGTGCTCCGTCGATGTGTACTCGTCCTTCAGGTCACGCGCGATTCGCTCCGCGCCATCGAAGATCTGATTCAGCTCGCGACTCACATTCGGCGTCGCTCCACCCGTCTGCTTCGGCAGCCGATCCAGCACCGCCGCCAACCCCTCCCGCAGACGCGTCACGTTCACGCCCACCTTCTGGAGGACCGGCACGACGACCGTCTCCTCCTGACCCAGCAACGCGTTCAGGAGATGTACATCCTCGAGCGCCGGATTGCCGCGCCGCGTCGCATCCTGCAGCGCGCCCTGGATCGCTTCCGCCGCCTTTATCGTGAGTCGCTCGTGATTCAGCACTTCCGCCCCCGGTTTCGTAATCTGGACCCGCACGCGAGGGGGCAACGGCCGTGCCCGCTTCGCCTGCCAATCAGGCAGCATAAAACCGGCCGCCTCTACCGCCGCATGACAATACGTGCGAAAATGCTGTCCATGAGAGTACTGGTACTGGGACTGGGGCTGGCGCTGCTGCTGAGCGGGTGCGCGGCGGAGGAGAACACGTTCGGGGCGAGCGACGAGCGCTTCGTGCAGACCATGGTCGAGCTGCGACGGGCGGCGCTGACGGCCGGGGTGGACACAGCGGAGTTCATACGGCTGCGCGCTGCAGTGCTGGAAGAACAGGGCGTCACGGAGGAGGAGCTGCGTGCCTACGTAGAGTCGCGCGGCGGCGACCTGGACCACATGGCCGCGGTATGGGACTCGGTCGTGTCGCGGCTGTCCGATCAGGAGCCGGAGTGAGACCCATGCAGCACGCGCTGCGAACGGGCCGCGGCCGGAAGCACGGCATGCTGCGCTGCGTTTCGAGTGCGGCGCTGGTCACGGTAATGCTGTCAGCGTGCTTCGGCGACCGCGACCGCCCCGGGCCATCGGCGCCGGATGGCGGCCCGCTGCTCAACGCGCGGGTGCTCGAGCCGGAGACGGGCACAACAGTGGTCACGGGCCGCGACGTCGTGGTGCGCATCGAAGCGGAGGATCTGAGAAGACTGTACCTGAATGGCGTCGGGTTCGTCGCGCGCCGACTCAGTCCGGGGATGCCGCTCGTGGACTCGGCCGCCGTACGGTTCGGTCTGCAGGAGGACAGCACCCACGAATTCACGTTCCGGGTGCCGAACACCTACCCGACGAATACGCAGGTGGACATCTACGGAATCGCGTTCGGAGTCGGCGGGCAGACACGACTGTCGGAGCCTGTACACGTGGTCGTAATCCAGTGCGGCGTCGGGGAATGCGACTGACCATGGTGTGGCGTGGAGATTGCACTGGATGGCTCCGGACCGGCCGTATCGCGCGGCCGCCGATGGGAGTACCGTACATGCTGGAACTGAAACACATCCACGACGACTGCGTCGGCAACTGGCGGCTGGTGGGTGCGAGCGAGATGCGCCGAATCCGCTGCGACCGGTGCTGCGCGGAACACGAAGCCACCCCCGACCATCGTCTGGCAGCTATTGATGAGAATTATGCCGGCATCTATCTGCGCCGCCTGGCGGCGGAGGGTGCCGCGCATCTGAGCGGCGAGCGGGACTAGCCCTCCCTGACGCGGCCGGCCGCCCGCCGCGTGCGGCAGACTGCGGGCCACAGCCAGCCGGGCAGTACACTTCCATGTCTATTCCCATTCAATGGTCGCGGGCGGCTTCGAGCTGATGTCGTAGCACACGCGATTCACGCCGTCGACCTCGTTGATGATGCGTGACGACATGCGCGCGAGCACATCGGGCGGGAACGGATACCAGTCGGCGGTCATACCGTCGCGACTGGTGACTGCGCGCAGTGCCACTACGTTGTCGTAGGTGCGCGCGTCGCCCATCACACCGACGCTGCGCACCGGCAGCAGCACCGCGAACGCCTGCCAGATGTCGTCGTACAGATCGGCGGCTCGGATCTCCTCGAGGTAGATGGCGTCGGCCTCGCGAAGTATGGCCAGGCGGTCCTCGCTGACGGCGCCCAGCACGCGTATGGCGAGGCCGGGTCCCGGGAAGGGGTGGCGACCGACGAGCTCTTCGGGAAGTCCGAGCTCACGGCCCACCTGTCGAACCTCGTCCTTGAACAGCTCCTTCAGCGGCTCGACCAGCTCGAACCCCAGGTCCTCCGGGAGGCCGCCGACGTTGTGGTGGGTCTTGATGACAGCGGACGGGCCGCGCACGGAGCGTGACTCGATCACGTCCGGATAGAGCGTGCCCTGCACCAGGAATTTCGCGTCGCGGCCGGCGTCCTCCGCCGCGCGCTCGAACACGCGGATGAACGTCTCACCGATCCGGCGGCGCTTCTCTTCCGGCTCCTCGACTCCTGCCAGCCGCTCCAGAAACCGCTCGCGTGCATCCACGACCACGAGGTGTGCGCCGAGGTGGCGACGGAATGCGCGCTCCACGCCGTCACGCTCATTTTTCCGCAGCAGTCCGTTGTCGACGAAAATGCAGGTGAGCTGGTCACCGATCGCACGGTGCACGAGCGCAGCCGCGACGGATGAGTCGACGCCGCCGGAGAGTCCGCAGATGACGTGCGCATCACCGACCTGCTCACGAATGCGCTCAATGTGGTCGTCAATGAACGATCCTGCCGTCCAGGTCGGCTCGCACCCGCAGATGCGGAACGTGAAATTGGAAAGGATCTCGTCCCCGCGCGGCGTGTGCGCAACCTCGGGATGGAACTGCACGCCGAAGATCGGTTCACCCGTGCGCCGGAACGCCGCGACCGGCAGATCGCGCGTGGAAGCCAGCACCTCGAAGCCGGCGGGCGGCTGATTGACGTGGTCACCATGACTCGCCCAGACGGTGATCTCCTCGTCGGACCCGAAGCCGTCGAACAGATCTTCGCCGCGCATGATCCGCAGCTCTGCGCGACCGTATTCCCGCTTGCCGGGGACTACCGGCGCACCCGCAGCCTGCGCGATGAGCTGCATGCCGTAGCAGATGCCGAGGACGGGCACACCCAGCTCCAGCAGTGCGGGATCGAGCGGCGGCGCATCCGCGCCGTAGACCGAGGACGGTCCGCCGGACAGCACGATGCCGCGCGGCGCGAACTCCCTGACCCAGTCAGAGGTGACCGTCGGCGGATGGATCTCGCAGTACACGCGCTCTTCGCGGATCCGTCGTGCAATGAGCTGCGTGAACTGAGAGCCGTAATCGAGAATGAGAATGCGGTTTTCCATGGTCTGCATCTATCCCGGTAACTCCGCCTCGCCGCGCACGAGGTCGTCGTAGGTTTCACGGCGGCGTACGAGGCGGTGCTCGTCGCCGGAGACGATCACTTCGGCCGGGCGCGGCCGCGCATTGTAGGTGGACGCCATGGAGAACCCGTAGGCGCCGGTGGTACCGATGGCGAGCAGCTCGCCGGGCTCGACCCGTGGGATGGGTCGATCGAGCGCGAGGAAGTCCCCGCTCTCACAGATGGGGCCGACAACGTCGACCGACACGGTTTCACGGCCAGGCGTGCGTTGCGCCGGCTCCACGCGATGATAGCTGGAGTAGTGGCTCGGCCGGAGCAGGTCGTTCATGCCGGCATCCGTGATGACGAACGTCTTGCCGCCCATGTACTTCATGAAAAGCACGCGCGTCAGCAGCACGCCCGCGGGTCCCACAATGAAGCGACCCGGCTCGAACACCGTACGCAGACCCGACCGTTCCAGCAGTGGCACGAGACCGGCCGCGAAGTCGGCCGGGCCGGGTCCGCTGTCGCCGTCATAGCTGATGCCGAAGCCGCCGCCGACATCGATGTATTCCAGCACAATACCGCTCGCACGCAGCCGGTCGACCAGCTCGAGCACGCGGGTGACGGCCAGGCGATACGGCTCCACATCCAGGATCTGGCTGCCGATGTGAACGTCAATGCCGCGCACCAGGATGCCTGGCATCTGCGCGGCCTCGTGATACAGCCGCTCCGCTTCCTCGTACGGAATACCGAACTTCGTCTGCTTGTGCCCCGTCGCAGTGTAATGGTGCGGCGTCGCCGTCTCCACATCGGGATTCACGCGCAGCGCTATGGGCGCGCGCGTGTTCATGGTGACCGCGAGACCGGACAGCATGCGCAGCTCGCCTTCGCTCTCCACATTGAAAGCGTAGATCTTCGCGTCGAGCGCCGCGGCCAGCTCGGTGATGGTCTTGCCAACGCCACTGAACACGATGCGCTCGCCCGGTATGCCGGCGAGGCGCGCGCGATGCAGCTCGCCGCCACTCACGATGTCAGCCCCTGCACCGGCCTGCGCGAGCAGTCGCAGCACGCCGAGGTTGCCGTTCGCCTTCACCGAATAGGCGATGAGCGGATCGAGCGCGGCGAACGCACCGGTAAACGCGCGATACCGATCGAGGATGGCGTTCTCGCTGTACACGTACAGCGGCGTACCGTACTCGGCGACGAGCCGCTCTGCGGAAACGCCTTCGCAGTGCAGAATACCGTCGCGGTACTGGAACAGGTCGGTCATCGGATCGCCGGTCAGTAAGCTCGCGCCCACACCGCCTCCGTTTGTGACGCGCGACCGCACACGACGCAGAGCTTCGGTGCGTCCTCCGACCGGAACTCTGCGGACGGCAGCACACGAATGGTGGCCTTCGTGTCCTCCTTCACCTTCAGCTCGCAATCCGCCGAGCCGCACCAGCCTGCGTACACGAAGCCGCCATCGCCCTCGATGATCTCCCGCAGTCGATCATAGTGATCGATGCCGCGATGCGAGCTCGCTTCGCGCCGCTCGATCGAACGCCGGAGCAGGAACTGCTGGTATTCTTCGAGACGCTTCGGGACCATGGTGATCGCGACTGCGTCCTCCATCGCTTCCTTGCGCTCGCCACCCGACCACTCCGTCCGCATTACCGTCATTACCTTTTGCGCAGCGACATCGCGCGGCCCGATCTCGATGCGCATTGGGACGCCCTTCCGTTCCCACTCGTAATACTTCGGGCCGGGCTTCAGCCCGTCGCGCGCATCGATATGCACCCTCACCTTCTCGGCCCGCAGCGCGTTCGCAATGAACTCCGCCTTCTCCATTACCATCGTGCGCTCTTCATCCTTGCGGTAGATCGGCACGATGACGACCTGGATAGGTGCGATGCGCGGCGGCAGGATGAGTCCGCCGTCATCGCCGTGCGACATGATGAGACCGCCTACCATGCGCGTCGACACGCCCCACGACGTGTTCCACGCATACTCCTCCTGGCCGCTCTCCGCCTGGAACTTCAGGTCGAACTGCCGCGCGAAATTCTGCCCGAGCATATGTGATGTGCCACTCTGGAGCGCGCGGTTGTCCTGCATCAGTGCCTCCACCGCATACGTCCGGACCGCACCCGGAAACGTCTCTGCGGGAGACTTCAGTCCAGTGAGTACACCGAGCGCCAGCCAGTTGTCCTGGAACTCACGGTAGACGCCGAGCATGCGCAACGCCTCCTCCTCGGCCTCCGCTTCCGTCGCGTGCGCGGTGTGCCCCTCCTGCCAGAGGAACTCCGATGTGCGCAGGAACAGGCGCGTGCGCATCTCCCAGCGCACGACGTTCGCCCACTGGTTGATCAGGAGCGGCAGGTCCCGATAGCTCTGCACCCACTTCGAGAAGGCATCGTAAATGATGGTCTCGGAGGTCGGCCGGACGACGAGCGGCTCCTCCAGCTTCGATTCAGGATCGGGGACCAGCGTGCCGTCGGGACCCTTGATCAGGCGCGTATGCGTCACGAGCGCCATCTCCTTCGCGAATCCCTCCACGTGCTCGGCCTCACGCGTGATGAAGCTGAGCGGGATGAACAGCGGGAAGTACGCGTTCTGGTGGCCGGTCGCCTTGAACATGTCGTCCAGTGCGCGCTGCATGTTTTCCCAGATGCCGTAGCCGTACGGCCGGATGATCATGCTGCCACGCACCGGCGAGTAATCCGCCAGCTCCGCGCGCTGCACGATCTCGTTGTACCACGCCGAGAAATCGGCCGCCCTGGTCGTCAGCGCCTTGTCGTCCGCCATGTATGTCTTCTGTCGGTTGCGGAGGCGGTACTCACCGCCCCCTCATGAGCTTCCAGACCGTTGCCAGCAGGCCCGGGAGTACTACGATCGCCGTCACGATCAGCCACGTCTTCATGAACGGCAGACCCGCGCGTGTCAGCAGCCATGCGACGAATGCCGCTCCCGCGACAGCGATGAAGAGCCCGGCCGCCAGGAATCCTGCCGAATAGAGCGTGGCGCGTCGCACGATCTGCCGGCGCGCGTCGTGCTGTTCGTCGCGCTCGCGCGTCACGATGCAGCCGGTCGCGTCAGCTCGTCGAGCGGCACCGCCTTCTGCTCACCGCTCGCCATGACGCGCACTGTGGCGGCTCCGCTCGCGACCTCGTCGGGACCGAGCAGGATCACGCGGCTCGCCCCGCGGGCATCCGCCTCCTTGAGCTGCTTTCCCACGGCCGCGGGACGGAGCGCATAAAGCACCGATTCGCCGCTCGCCCGCAGCGCCTGCGCGATCCGGAGCAGCAGCGGCAGCTCGGTCTCCGACATGGCCACGATGAACGTGTCCACCGTCTGCTTCCCGTCGGGGAGCAGGTTGCGATCGCGCAACAGCTCCGTGAGCACCACGTCGCCCATACCGAAGCCGGCCGCGGGCAGGTCGGCGCTGCTGACGGAGGCGAGCAGGCGGTCGTAGCGTCCGCCACCGCAGATGGCGCGCAACTCACCCTTCCGGTCGAAAATCTCGAACACGGTACCCGTGTAGTAGGCGAGGCCACGCACGATGGAAGGATCGAAACGGATGAACTCCGCGAGCCCGAGCGCGGCAAGTCTCGCCTCGTAGCTCTCCAGACGGTCGATCTCGCGGAGCACGTCGTCGCTGGCCGCATGCGCGTCACGCAGCGCAGTCAACGGGTTCTGCTGCGCTGCAGCGGCGCCGGCCGCGGGGGTATCGAACAGCGCGAGCACGGCATCGCTGGTTGCCGCATCGAGATCGACCTCTTCGGCGAACCGACTGCGCACGCGCTCACCGCTGTCGCGGCCGATCTTGTCGATCACGGCATCGGCCGCGAGCAGACGCTCACGCGCTACGCCCGCGTTCAGCAGCAGCGATTCCAGCAGACGACGATCGTTGTAGCGGGCCACGATGTCCGCTGCGCCGAGACCGAGCAGGCGGAGCGCGTCCAGTGCGACGGCGAGCACTTCCGCATCCGCCGCGATGTCGTCCTCGCCAATGATGTCGACGTTCCACTGGTAGTGCTCGCGCAGCCGCCCGCGCTGCGTGCGCTCGTAGCGGAATAGCTGCGGCATGGAGAACCAGCGGATCGGCTTGCGCAGGGATCCGGCTTTCGCGCCGACCATGCGCGCGAGCGTCGGCGTCATCTCCGGGCGCAGCGCCACCGCACGGCCGCCTTTGTCCTCGAAATTGTAGAGCTGCCGGACGATCTCCTCGCCGCTCTTCTCTACGTAGAGATCGAGCTGTTCGAGCGGCGGGCCGTCGTACTCCTCGAAGCCGTAACGCCGGGCGACCTCGCGCCAGGCACTCATTATGTGCGAGCGAACGGCCAGGTCGGGCGGATAGAAGTCGCGGAACCCCGGTAGTGAAACATGGTTACTCATCGCGCGAAACTAGGCGTTTTGCGAGCGGTCGGGCAAGGCTGGCCGGCACTGACGTTCAGGCGAAGGCGGGGCGCCGGATGACGATGTCACTGCCATCGGCGCACAGGCCCAGTGCCGCCAGCGCATCACCGACCGTATGGAACGATCCCGTGACGACCACCGATCCGCCGGCGGCGACGGCAATGCCGCGAGCCCGCTCCAGTGCGGCGGAGAAATCCAATTCGATCTCCGCCCGCTCCGACGGTGCCGCCGCCAGTGCCGCCACGGGGTCCCAGCGGCGGTCCGCCGGCGCGGTGGGGGGTATCGTCAGCACCACGTGCTGGACGGCGCCGTGCAGAGGGGCAAGCATGTTCGTCCAGTCCTTGTCTCCAAGCACCCCGACGACGGCAACGAGTGGGTGCGGCAGCGGCAGGTCATGCAGCGCTGCGACGAGTGCATCCACGCCGGCGACATTGTGCGCGACATCGAAGATCCATGTGACATGCCCGGCACGTTCCACCTGCAGCCGGCCTGCCCACCTGACCCCCGCCAGGCCTGCCCGCAGCGCGTCGACACCGGGACGCAGCGCGCGGGCGGCGTCGAGGGCGTGCACGGCGAGCGCGGCGTTCAGCGCCTGATGACGACCGGCCAGCGCCGTGCGCAGCCCCAGGTCTCCCCACCCGGTTCCGCAGACGGTGAACTCCGTACCGCTCAGCGCCGCCGCTACGTCCCGCACTTCCGTCGCCGCCACAGCGCGCAGCGGCGCACCTGCCGCGCGGGCAGCGCTCGTGAAAATATCGGCGGCGACGCCCTCCACCTCACCGGTAACGACCGGAACGCCCCGCTTGATGATGCCGGCCTTCTCGCGCGCCACCGCCTCGATCGTGGGTCCGAGGAGCTGTACGTGGTCGAGCGATACATTCGTCAGAACGGTCACATCCGGCGTTACGACATTGGTCGCATCCAGCCTGCCGCCCAGCCCGACTTCCACCACGGCCACGTCGACGCCCGCGTCGGCCAGCGCCAGGAACGCGAGTGCCGTGGTCGCCTCGAAGAACGATGGCTCCTCTGCGCGGATCGCCGGCCACAGCCGCTCCGCCGCCCGCAGCAGCGCTGTTTCGCTGATAGCGACGCCATCGATGCGGATGCGCTCGCGAAACGTGCACAGGTGCGGAGAGGAGTAAAGACCGACGTGCCTGCCGTCGTGGCGAAGGACGGCATCCACATGGGCTGCAACCGAGCCCTTGCCGTTGGTCCCGCCGATGTGCACGGACCGGAAGGCGCGATGGGGGTCGCCTGCGGATGCGAGCAGGCGCTGCGTGCGCTCCAGCCCCCAGCGGATCCCTCCCGTAAGGCGCGGGAAGAGCTCAGCGACGAGCGCGTCGTATGTGAGAGGTGACAAGACGCGGGAGGCGGCTAAGCCGCCCCCGTGCCGTTGGCCGGCTCGGCGGGCGCCGGCAACGCGAGCATGTGCCGGAGCACGCGCGCGACCTCACGTTTGAGCTCGCGCCGGTCCACTATGAAATCGATCATGCCGTGTTCGAGCAGGAATTCCGAACGCTGAAAGCCCTCGGGCAGCTCCTGCTTGATGGTCTGCTCGATGACACGCGGGCCGGCGAAGCCGATGAGGGCATTCGGCTCCGCCACGTTCACATCGCCGAGCATCGCATAGGATGCCGTGACGCCACCCGTCGTAGGATCCGTGAGCACGGAGATGTAAGGGATGCCCGCCTCGTGGAGCTGAGCAAGCGCCACCGAGGTCTTCGCCATCTGCATGAGCGAGAGGATTCCCTCCATCATGCGTGCACCGCCGGATGCGCTCACGATGATGAGCGGACGCCGCTCCTCGAGCGACAGGCGTGCGAGCCGCGCGATCTTCTCGCCCACCACCGAGCCCATGCTGCCGCCAATGAACTCGAAGTCCATGACCGCCAGGCAGACGGCTATCCCATCAAGCTGGCCGGAGACGGACCGTACGGCGTCACCGCCGCCGACCTTTCGCTCCGCCGCCTCCAGCCGCTGCGGGTACGGCTTCAGATCGACGAAATCGAGAGGGTCGCCGCTGCGCAGGTCCCCGAAATGCTCCTCGTATTCGTCGTCGATGAAGAGGTGGATGTAGTCCTCCGCCGAGATCCGGTTGTGATAGCCGCACGTCGGGCAGACGAACAGGTTCTGCTCCAGGCGCGCGCGATAGAGGATCTCGCCGCATTTCGGGCACTTGTCGAACACGTCCGACGGCAGGTCCCGGCGCTCGCCCGCGCTGAGCTTCTGCTTCGGCTTCCTGAACCACGACATGTCAGATCCTTCCCTGCTCGAGCGCGACGCGCTGTGCGACACCGAGAGCAATGTATGTCGCCAGCAGGAATGAGCCGCCGTAACTCACGAACGGCAGCGGAATGCCCGTCACGGGCATGACGCCGAGCGCCATGCCGATGTTCACCAGCACGTGCGTCAGCCACGCGCCCACGACCCCGAAGACCACTATGCCGCTGAACGGGTCCGGTAATCGCTCCGCCAGCTTCACCAGCCGCCACAGTATGATGAAGTAGGCCAGGATCACCAGCCCCCCCCCGATCAGCCCGGTCTCCTCGCCGATGACGGCATAGATGAAGTCCGTGTGCTGTTCCGGCAGGAATCGCAGTCGCTTCTGCGGCCCTTCCAGATAACCCTGGCCGAAGATACCGCCGCTGCCGATCGCCGTTGTCGACATTCGCACCTGGTATCCGCTGCCCTGCGGATCCAGTGATGGGTCGACAAACGAGACGATACGCGCCTGCTGATAGTCCTCGAGGCTGTTCCAGAGCGGCCAGGCGAGCGTGCCCGTCACCAGGTTCAGGACCAGGATGAGTGCCCACTCCGAGCCGCGCGCGCGATAGAGATAAAGGAACGCGATCAACAGCAGCATGTAGACGCTGTAGACCCAGGTGGCGACATACGCGAATGCGAGACCCAGCAGCGGGCTGGCCAGCATGAACAGCACACCGATCGGGGTGGAGGCCCAGAACAGCGTCGCGACGAGGACACCACCGAACACCATGGCGGTACCGAGGTCCGGCTGGGCCAGGACCATCAGCATCGGCACGACGACGATCGCAATGGGTTTCCACAGCGCCCAGACGGTCTGGGGTGTCTCGCGCCACGAGCCCATGACCCGCCCGAGCATCAGGATCGTCGCGACATTGGCGAACTGCGAGGGCTGCACGGCAAAGCCGCCAAACCGGATCCAGCCCTTCATACTTGCGGCCGTACCGCCGCCCGTGCCGATCACCAGCGTGACAGCCAGCGCGATCAGACCCAGGAAATACGCCGGCATCGCGAACCACTCGATCCAGCGAATCGGGATGTGCATGACGACGAACAGCACAGCGAGCGATATGCCGAGCCAGATGGCCTGCATCCGCCAGGCTCGCTCGGTCACGGCGTTCGGCACTTCCAGCTGACCGGCCGAATAGATCATCGCGACGCCGAACAGCGTCAGGCCGAACACGGTGAGGAAAAGGACGGGGTCCCCGAGGAAGGAGCGGAACTTCTCGCCGAGACTCATGTCGCGGCTCTCAGCGATGGCCGGTGATCGCGCGGTATGCGATCAGCGAGCCGACGGCAGCAGCCGCCACGTAGAGGGCATTCAGCAGGCCGGCGCCGATCAGGTATCCCATGTCGAGCCCGCGGGCCATTGCGCCGCCCGCGAAGAAGCGGATCACCTCGACCAGCCACGCCCCGATCACCGCGTAGAATGCGATGAAGAGGTAGCTGTCTCCCTCGAAGAAGTTGCGGGAGCGCGAGCCGATATAGCAGACGACGACGAATGCCACCGAGGTGGCGCCAAAACCGACGAGCGCCAGCGAGTCGGCCAGTACGCCGAGCAGGAGCCCGAACAGCGCCGACTGCCAGCCGCCCAGACGACGCCCGCCGAGCAGCGCCGCGACCACGATCAGGTCCGGCACGATCGTGAGGCCGAGCGCGAGTCGCAGCACCAGGTGCAGCAGGATGAGTATGCCGATGAACGTCCAGAACGACGTGGACCTGGACGCCATTAGTCCGTGCCTCCCGCTGCGGTATCCGCCGCCACCGGGTCCGGCGGCGCGGACACGTTGAACACGTCGCTCAGATCGGACCGTCCCCCGCGCACCGCCACCATTACGTGCGATACCGACTCCGGCCGCACACCCGGCCGGATCAGATAACTCTTCCGCCACCCCGTGTCGGCCTCTTCGATCCCGATCACCGTACCGAGCACGATCCCGCGCGGGAACAGATTGCCGCGACCGGAGCTGACGATGCGAGCGCCGGCGCGTACATCGACCTGGAACGGCGTTCCGGTGAATGCCAGAAGGTCCTCCTCCCGGTATTCGCCGCGCCGGGGCTCCACAATGCCGCCTGCGGCACCATCCGCGGTCATGGCGCTCACACGGAAGTCCGGATGCGTCCAGTCGATCGCCTGCGCCGTGTTCTCGTCGACCTCCCGCACCATCCCGAGGAGACCGTCAGCGGTCAGGATCGGGCTGCCCACGTAGACGCCATCCGCAGTGCCCGCATCGATCATGAACGTGCTCTCGGCGCTCGTCAGGCCCAGACGCAGCACATTGACGGCCTTGAAGCCGGGCGACAGGCGTTCATTGAGCGCGAGCGCCGAGCGGAGCTGCCGATTCTCTTCCGAGAGGCTGGCCTGGGCGGCCACAATGGCGAGGAGCGAGTCGCGCTGGGCGCGCACCACCGTGACATCCTCGGTGCGGCCGCGGCGCTGGGCAATCTGTGCCTGGGCTGCCAGGAACGGCCGCAGGATGGTGGCCCTCACGCTGCTGCGAATGGGACGCTGATACTCCTCGGGCAGACCCAGGAGGATCAGCGACAGGAGCAGAATCACAGCCGCAATGATGCCATCGCGGCGGCGTGTTCTTCGTGTACCGTCGAAGTCTAGCACCTAGCTCTGAAGCACATTACGGAATCGCTCGAAGTCATCGAGGATCATCCCCGCGCCCCGCACCACACACGTCAACGGTTCCTCGTCCACATGAATCGGCAGATCCGTCTCGTGCGCCAGCAGCAGGTCGAGCCCGCGGATGAGTGCGCCGCCTCCCGTCATCACGATTCCTCGGTCCACGATATCGGAGGCCAGCTCGGGCGGTGTGATCTCCAGAGCCCTCCGTACGGCGTCGACGATCTGCTGGATCGGCTCCTGAATGCATTCGCGGATCTCCTGTGAATGCACCCGGACCGTCTTCGGGATACCACTGACCAGATCCCGTCCCTTCACTTCCATTTCCCGTTCATCACCGCTGTTGAACGCGGACCCGATCTGGATCTTGATCGCCTCTGCGGTCGGCTCGCCGATCAGGAGATTGTAGTTCTTCCTGAGGAAGCTCACGATCGCAGCGTCGATCTCGTCGCCGCCCACGCGGATCGATGTATCAGAAACAATGCCATTCAGGGCGATCACTGCAATTTCCGTGGTCCCACCGCCAATATCGATCACCATGTTGCCGGTTGGCGTGTCCACAGGCAGGCCTACGCCGATCGCCGCAGCCATCGGCTCGGCCACCATGTAGACCTCTTTCGCACCCGCCGTCGTCGAGCTCGACCGCACCGCCCGCCGCTCCAGCTCCGTGATCCCGCTCGGCACCCCGACGATCACCCGCGGCTTCATCCGGAATATCCGCTTGTTCGTCACCGCCTTCAGGAAGTGGCGCAGCATGATCTCTGTGATATCGACGTCGGCGATCACCCCGTCCTTCAGGGGGCGCACGGCCACAATGCCCTCCGGAGTGCGGCCGAGCATCCGCTTAGCCTCCAGGCCGATCCCCTTGATCCGGTGGGTACCGCGTTCGACCGCCACCACCGAAGGCTCGTTCAGAACAATGCCCTCGCCCTTCACGTAGACGAGGGTGTTCGCCGTGCCGAGATCGACCGCGATGTCGTTCACTGGCAGGAGTCTGCCGGTGTTGAGCATTGTGCGCAGGCTCATCAGTCTTCCATCGGCGGCGAGCTGCCGCCGAACACAAGTCGCGAAACCGGGAAAACCGGGCGAACGGACCCGGTTTTCGTGAAGTGGCGCAAGTTAACTTGCGCTATTTCAACCGGCAAGCACGTTCGTGGGTGCGAACGAGCTCGATCTGTCCTCTGGCGGGCAGCTGCAGGGGCCGGCGGAGCGTCGCGCAGCGGTGGGGTCCGATCGATGTATGCGAGGCCGCGGGATGGGTGTGGACGTCAGGTGCGACCCGTGCTGCCGAAACCACCGGCTCCGCGCCCGGACTGTGGGAGCTCGGCGGCGGGCTTCCAGTCGATCCTCAGCACCGCGGCCGCCAGCAGCTGCGCTATGCGCTCACCGTGCTGCAGCGTCTGGGGGTCGCGATCCAGGTTGATCAGGGGGATGCGGATCTCGCCGCGGTAGTCGCTGTCAATGGTGCACGGCGTGTTGATGATGGAAATGCCGTGGCGCAGTGCAAGCCCCGACCGCGGACGGATCTGCGCTTCTGTGCCCTCCGGCAGCGCGATGGCGAGACCCGTGGGTATGAGCACGCGCTGGAGCGGCTCCAGTGTGACCGTCTCTCCGGCATTGCGCAGATCCACGGCCGCCGACCCCGAGGTGGCATACTCCGGCAGAGCCCAGTCGTCCGGATAGTTCGAGAGCCGCTGCACGAGCACTTCGATAGGCATGTCTGTCCATTCCGCTGTCGTTCCCCGCACATGGCAGCCGGCGCCAGCGCGCGCCGCAGTCTAGTCGTGCCGCTCGCCCGCTGCAAGCACACTTCAATCGCCCTTGAGCGCATTCACGGGATCGACGCGGGCTGACCGGCGCGCGGGCACGTATGCGGCGAGTAGCGCAACCGTGAGGAGGAGTGCGGGGAGTGCGGTGAATGTCAGCGGATCGTGCGCGGCGGTCTGATACAGCAGCGACTGCATGAGGCGCGTAAACAGGAGCGCTGCGACCAGACCGATGACGATGCCGGCCGCGACGAGCACAACACCGCGCGCGACGACGAGTCTCAGCAGCGCGAGCGGACGGGCACCGAGTGCAGCGCGGATGCCGAGCTCGCGGGCGCGACTCGCGACCTGGTATGCGACCACTGCATATATACCGATGCACGCTACGAGCAGGGCGCACGCGGCGAACACAGCCAGCAGAGTGGCGTGCATGCGCGGCGCAGCCAGCGCGGCGGATCGACTCGCCCGGACCGGCTCGACAGCGGGCACCGGGACAGTGCGGTCGAGCGCCCACACTTCGCGGCGAATGGCAGCCGCGAGACCCGGCACGGGACCGGCCGTGCGCACGAGCAGTGTCATCATCGGCATCGACATCTGCCGGGTCGAAAGAAACATCATGGGTGGAGCCGGCGCCGCGAGGTCCATGTCGCGAATGTCATCCACGACACCGATGACGCCGATCGGGCTGCCGCTCGTGCCGCCCCAGTAGAAGGCCTGACCCACGGCGTCGCCGCCCGGCCACATGCGCTCGGCGAATGTGCGCGAGACGACGGCGACGCGCGGGTTGTAGTACATATCGGTGGTTTCGAACAGGCGTCCTCTGAGCAGGCGCACACGCGCAGCATCGAAATAGTCCGTCGTAACGACGCGCCAGTCGGCCTGCATGAACCCCGACGGCGGAGTTTCCGACGCACGATCCACCGGCGTCACATCGTTGACCAGGCGCCAATCCACGAACGGATCCGTGGTCGCAGCGCCTGCTGCCGTGACCCCTGGAATCGACTTGATTCGCTCGGTCAGATCCTGATAGAAGATCGAGATGCTGCCATCGGGCCCATAGCGGCTGGACGTGAGCTCGAGCGGTACCGCATAGAGACCATCCACGTCGAAGCCGGCGTCGCTCGACCGGATGTGAAAGAAGCTGCGCAGGAGGAGCCCGGACGCGAGCAGCAGCAGCATCGCGAGCGCCACCTGCGTCACGACGAGACCGTCGCGCAGCACCCTGCCGCGTCCGCCTGCGAGCGAGCGGGAGCCGCCGCGCAGGAGAGACTGCAGGTCGACGCTGCTGGCGCGCAGCGCCGGCACGACGCCAAACAGCACGCTCGTCACCGCAGCGAGCGCGGCTGCGAACAATACATGCCGCGCGTTCAGGGCAAGCGCGTCGATGCGCGGAACGCGATCGCCCGCCAGCATGCCGAGCAGATCGAACGACCACGTGGCGAGCAGTACGCCGAGGCCCGCACCGGCCGTTGCAATCAGCGCGGACTCCAGCCACAGGTGGCGCACGAGCGCGCCGCGGCCGGCACCGAGCGCCGCTCGCACCGCGAACTCGGACTGCCGCGCACTACCGCGCGCGAGAAACAGGTTTCCGACGTTCGCGCAGGCAAGCAGCAGCAGCAAGGCGACGGCGACCATGAGCACCCACATGCCGCGCGCCGTTGCGGTGCCGACGAACCACTCGTTGAGGGGCTGGAGTCGTACGCCCCATCCGGCCACCTCCGGATGCGCCGCACCCAGCTGCCTGGCTGTTGCTGAAAGCTCTGCCTGCGCGGCTTCGCGACTGACGCCGTCGCGTAGCCGCCCGACTACATCCAGCCAGTGATCCGTCCGATCACTCGAACGACTGGGCATGAGCGGTACCCACAGCTCACTCTCGCCGAACTCGAAGCCCGGCGGCATGATCCCGACGATCGTATGCTCGCGCCCGCTCAGGTTCAGCGTGGAACCGACAGCATCGCGCTCGCCGCCCAGCTCACGGCGCCACAGACCATGGCTGAGCACGACGACGGACTCATCGGCTTCGGTAAACGTACGCCCGACAGCGACGGGCACACCGAGAACATCGAAGAAGGATGCTGTCACTGCCTGCGCACGCAGCCGGGCCGGCTCACCGTCTCCCGTGAGGTCGAGGCTGGCCTGCTGCACCGCAGCCATCTCGACGAAGCTCCGCTGCCCATCCCTGAAATCCAGGTAGTTCGGTTCCGAGACCGAGAATGTGAGGCCATCGGGCGTCACCTCAGCGATATGTACCAGCGCATCCGGCTCACTGAACGGCAGCGCACGAAGCAGTACCGTGTCGATCACTCCGAAGATCGTAACGTTGGCGGCCATGCCGACGCCCAGCAGCAGCACGGCGATGGACGTGAACGTACGGTCCCGCACGAGAGCTCGGCCTGTGAGCCTGATGTGGCGAATTATATCGGTCATTGAGATGTCCCCTGGTTTCGATTCACTGCGCTACGCTTTGCGAGGAGCGGACCAGCGGGGGCCGTCGCTGCAAATGACTGATGTGTGGCAGCTTGGCGGAACAGAGGCGAGGGGCGCTTCAAGCGCGGCCGTTCGCTCACGAACGCTCGATCCCGGTATCGGGACGCGCAGCTCCAGCCGGCGACGCGGCCGGATCTGTGGATCTGTGAAGCAACCGCACCCGGTCAGTTGCGGCGGACAGGGACGGATCGACGTGACCCGCCCCTGTTCGGACTTCGTGGCTACAGTGCCTTCTCGATCGGCGTGTGGTCGAAACCGAACGCGTCGGCGACACCCGGATACGTCACCTTGCCGTTGATGACATTGAGACCGAGCGCGAGCGCGCGGTCATCACGGCAGGCCGCCTTCCAGCCCTTGCTGGCCAGCGTGACGGCGTACGGGAACGTCGCGTTCGTGAGCGCGAGGGTAGATGTGCGTGACACGGCCCCTGGCATGTTTGCGACCGCGTAATGCACGACACCGTCGACGACGTAGATCGGGTTCTCGTGCGTCGTGGGCTTGATCGTTTCAACGCACCCACCCTGGTCCACGGCGACGTCGACGATGACGGACCCGTCCATCATCGACTTCAGGTCCTCGCGTCGCACGAGATTGGGCGCCTTCGCGCCCGGCAGCAGCACCGCACCGACGACGAGATCCGCATCGCTGATCTGCTCCAGGATGTTGTAGCGGTTCGAGTAGAGCGTCGTCACGTTCGCCGGCATCACGTCGGCGAGGTAGCGGAGCCGGTTGAGCGAGACATCGAGGATGACGACCTTTGCGCCCAGGCCTGCAGCCATGCGCGCCGCGTTGGAGCCGACAATGCCGCCGCCGATGACGACGACCTTCGCCGGCATCACGCCCGGCACACCGCCGAGCAGCATGCCGCGGCCGCCGAAGAACTTCTCGAGATACTTCGCGCCCTCCTGGATCGCCATGCGGCCGGCCACTTCGGACATGGGCGTGAGCAGCGGCAGCTCGCCGGTCGGCAGCTGCACGGTCTCGTACGCGATCGCAATCGCGCCGGAGTCCATCACGGCGCGTGTCAGATCTTCCGCGGCCGCGAAATGGAAGTATGTGAAAATGACCTGGTCCTTCCGCATGCGGGGCCACTCGACTGCGATCGGCTCCTTCACCTTCATGATCATGTCCGCGCGCTGCCACACCTCCTCGGCCGTGCCGAGCATCTGCGCGCCGGCATTCACGTAGGCCTCGTCCGGGAAACCACTGCCGTCACCGGCAGTCGTCTCCACCACCACGGTATGCCCTGCCTGAACCAGTGCCTCCGCGCCGCCCGGTACGAGTGCGACACGGTTCTCGTTCGTCTTGATCTCCTTCGGCACGCCTATGATCATGACCGTCAGTCCGTGTTGAGATTCAGTGTGTCGGGCCCAGCCGCAGAATACTCTGCCGCTCGGGCGGGAAAATGCCGGCGGCCAGGGCCGCCACCTCATCGACCGTTACCGCGTCCACGAGCGCGGTGATCTCGTCCATCGACCGGAACGGCTCATTGTACAACTCGGTGCCGGCGAGCCGGTGCAGGCGCGCGTTCGAGGACTCGAGCGACAGCACGATCTGCCCCTTCACCTGCCCCTTCACATCATCCAGTTCTTCCTGCGTGATGCCGTCAGCGGCGAGCTTCGCCATCTCCTCGCTCACCACCGCTTCCGCCCGATCAGCCGACTCCGGACGGGTACCGACGTAGACGCCGCTCACGCCCGCATCCGCGTAGAAGGACTGGTATGCATAGACGGCATATGCAAGACCCAGCTCCTCGCGCACGCGCTGGAACAGGCGCGAGCTCATGCCGCCTCCGAACGCGTTGGACAGCAGCACCAGTGCAAAGCGGCGCGGATCACCCTGTCCGAACGTCGGCGCACCCCATACGATGTGCGTCTGCGCCGATGCGCGGGACACCAGCTCGCGCGTCGGACCGACCGCCGCCGGCCTGTGACCGTTCGTCGACGGCGCCGTGTCCGGGCGACGCGCATTGAACACACGCGCCACCTGCTCCACAAAGCGCGCGTGCTCGACGTTACCGGCCCCCGCGATCACCATGTTGCCGCGATGATACCGCTCGCGGTGCACACGCTGCAGGTCATCCGCAGTGAACGCGCTCACCGTGTCGCGCGTGCCCAGGATACTGTAGCCGTACGGGTGCCCGCCCCACATCTGCTCCGCGTGCAGATCGAAGACGAGGTCGTCCGGCGTGTCTTCGACCGTCGCGATCTCCTCGAGTACCACTTCCCGCTCGAGGTCGAGATCCGCACTGCGCAGGACCGGCTCCAGCACCAGGTCACCGAGCACGTCGAGCGCGACATCGATGTCGGTATCGAGCACGCGTGCCTGAAAGCTCGTGTGCTCCCGTGTCGTATATGCGTCCAGCGACCCGCCCTGGCGCTCGAGGACGAGCGCCAGGTCCTTCGCGCTGCGACGATGCGTGCCCTTGAACACCATGTGCTCGAGAAGATGACTGATCCCCATCTCCTCCGGCTTTTCCGTCACCGAGCCGGCCCGTACCCACACACCGAGCGACGCCGAGCGTATGCCCGGCATCGTCTCGGTCAGGACAACGAGCCCGCCCGGCAGCTCCGTCCTCGCGAAGCCGTCGATCACTCCGCGCCGGCGCCCGCGCCCGCCGCCTCTTCGGCCATTGCCGCCTTCCGCGACAGCCGCATCTTCCCCTTCTCGTCGATCGACAACAGCTTCACGCGCACGACGTCGCCCTTCTTGACCACATCCTCCGTGCGCTCCGTGCGGCCTTCCTGCATTTCCGAGATGTGCAGCAGACCCTCCGTGCCCGGCAGGATCTCGACGAACGCGCCGAACGCCGTCGTCGACTTCACCACGCCCTCGTAGACCAGACCAACTTCCGGATCCTGCGTCATCCCCTTGATGCGCGCCTTTGCCCGCTCGCCACCCTCGCCGCTCACGCTGGCGATCGTCACGAGGCCGCTGTCATCAATGCTGATCTGCGCGCCCGTCTCCTCCTGGATCGCGCGGATCGTCTTGCCCTTCGGCCCGATGATCTCGCCGATCTTCTCGGGATTGACCTGGATCGTGATGATGCGCGGCGCCCACTGCGACAGCTCACCGCGTGCGGTCGTGATCACCTTGCTCATCTCGCCCAGGATATGCAGACGGCCCTTGCGTGCGCGCTCGAGTGCGGTGCGCATCACGTCGAGGGTCAGGCCGGAAATCTTGATGTCCATCTGGATCGACGTGACACCCTTCTCCGAGCCCGCGACCTTGAAGTCCATGTCGCCGAGCGCGTCCTCGACACCGAGGATGTCGGTCAGGATCTCGACCTTGTCACCCTCCTTGATCAGACCCATGGCAACGCCCGCGCAGGGCGCGCGCAGCGGCACGCCGGCATCCATCAGAGCGAGCGATGCACCACAGACCGAGGCCATCGAGGACGAGCCGTTGGACTCGAGCACCTCGGAGACGACACGGATCGTGTAGGGGAACTCGTCGTACGCAGGCAGCAGTGGCTGGATCGCACGCTCGGCCAGCGCGCCGTGGCCCTGCTCCCGGCGTGACGTGCCGCGCAGCGGCTTCGCCTCGCCCGTGGAGAACGGCGGGAAGTTGTAGTGCAGCATGAACGACTTCGTCGTCTCGGTCGCCGAGTTGACCGACTCGATGCGCTGCTCGTCCTGCTGCGTGCCGAGCGTTGCGACTGCGAGCGCCTGCGTCTGACCGCGCGTGAAGAGTGCACTGCCGTGCGTGCGCGGCAGCACTCCGATCTCGCTCGTGATCGGCCGGATCTCGTCCGGCTTGCGCCCGTCCGAGCGCACGCCCTTCTCCAGGATCTGGCGGCGCATGGCAGCCTTCTCAGACTTGCCGAGCAGCTGCGCGATCTGGCTCTCGGATTCCGGGAAGTCCTCGGCCAGCTTCTGCTGGACCTCCTCGCGCAGCGCGGCCAACTGTTCGTTGCGCGACGCCTTGTCCGCGATTCCCATAGCCTTACCGATCAGCTTGTCGCTGAGTTCGGCGACACGCGCTCGCAGCGACTCGTCGATCTCGGCCTTTTCCCATGCCATCTTCGGCTGCTGCAGACCGTCCATGAACTCGCGCTGGATCCGGCACAGTTCCTTGATCCCCTCGTGCGCCGCGATCAGGCCCTCGGCAATCTCCTCCTCCGGCACTTCGATCGCACCGCCCTCGACCATCATGATCGCTTCCTCGGTGCCGGCCACGACGATCTCCACGTCGCTGTATTCCAGCTGCTGGAACGTCGGGTTCAGCACCCACTGTCCCTGGATGCGACCGATGCGAACTCCTGCGATCGGCTCCTCGAACGGAATCTTCGACAGGTTCAGCGCGACCGATGTACCGATCATGCCCAGCACGTCCGCGTCGTTCTCCTGGTCGGCGGACAGCACGTGCACCATCACCTGTGTCTCGTTCTGGAAGCCATCAGGAAAGAGCGGACGGATCGGACGGTCGATCAGACGCGCGGCGAGGATCTCCTGTTCGGCGGGCCGGCCCTCACGCTTGAAGAAGCCACCCGGGATCTTGCCGGCGGCGTAGCTGCGCGTACGGTACTCGACCGTCAGCGGGAAGAACGGCAGGTGCGTCGGCCGGTCCTGTGCCGTGACGGTACAGAGCGCCACCGTCTCACCATACTGTACGAGGCAGGCGCCGTGTGCCTGCTTTGCCATGCGTCCCGTCTCCAGCACCAGCCGACGGCCCGCGAACATCCACTCTTTCCTGTGCATTTTCTCTCTCTTTCCTCTTCCGCTGCGCAACGTCCCTGTGACGTGCGCTCCTGTCTTCGGGTCCATACATGGATACGCAGCGGCAACGCCCATGGCGCACCGCTGCGTTAGGTCACGGCATGGCCGTCACCGGGTTAATGCCTGAGGCCCAGATCGTCGATCAGCGAACGATACCGCTCCAGATCCGTGCGCTTCAGGTAGTCCAGCAGACGGCGCCGCTTGCCGACCATCATCAGCAGGCCGCGTCGGCTGTGGTGATCCTTCTTGTGGTTACGGAAATGATCCGTCAGCTCGTTGATGCGCTGGGTGAGAAGCGCGACCTGAACCGGTGCACTGCCCCGGTCGTTTTCGTGGAGCTGATACTTACGGATGACGTCGTTCTTGTCCGCAATCATGCGGGTTGCCTCCTCGAGAGTCTACGCTGCTCGCGAAGCGGGGATTTCCCCTTCGTCCTGTGATACAGCCAGCCTTAGAGTCTAGCGTCCAGGCGCTCGAGTCGCAACCCGGTCCAGCACGGAATGCGGACCGTACGTCGTGTCGGCGTGGTCTGCCCGGAGCCTGCCCTCGCTTACCGCCCGGACCTCGCCTCAGCGGGCGCGGTCGGCCACCGCCAGGATGCTGCGGGCCAGCTGGCAGTCGGCCTCCATGGCGTGGACGAGCGCCTCGACCGAATCGAACCGTGCGATGTCGCGGATCCGGTCGACGAAGCGGACGGCGACGCGCTCGCCGTAGATATCGCCATCGAAGTCGAAGAGGTGCAGCTCGATGGAGGGCGGGAGGCCGGCAAACGTGGGGCGCGGCCCGAGGTGCAGCACACCATCGACGAAGCGATCGCGCAGGGCAGCCCTGACGGCGTAGATGCCCTCGTGCGGGATCAGCTTGTCCGTGTCGCCGAGACCGAGGTTGGCGGTCGGGAACCCGAGCTTGCGGCCCTGGCCCTCGCCGCGCACGACGGTGGCCGTGAGGGAGTAGTGCCGGCCGAGCCCGTGCGCGGCCTCACGCACATCGCCCTCCTGGAGAAGGCGGCGGATGCGTGAGGAGGAAATGATGCCGCCGTCACTCACCACGGCGTCGACCACCTCGATGCCGAAGCCCGTCTCGCTGGCGATCGTGCGCAGTGTTTCGACATCGCCGCTGCGACCCCGGCCGAAGCCGTGGTCATGGCCGATGACGAGGTGCCGCATATCCAGTCTGCCGATGAGGATCTCGTCGACGAACTCGCGCGGCTCGTAGGCCGCGAGCACCGGTGTGAAGTGGAGGAACACGACGCGGTCGAGAGACGTCTGCGCGAGGATCTCGATCTTCTCGGCCGGCGTCGTGAGGAGGGGCGGCGCCGCCTCCGGGCGGACGATGCGAAGCGGGTGCGGATCGAACGTGACCAGCACACTGAGCGCGTCGCGCTCGGCCGCTGCGGCATCGAGCCGCTCGAGCACCTCGATATGGCCTCGATGCACACCGTCGAACGTCCCCACCGTGACGACGGCACCGTGGGCCGGATCGGGCAGCCGCCGCGCACGGTTGCTCACAGGAACACCTTGCGCGGGCGGATGCGTCCTGCGTCGGCCTCTGCGATCGCCACCAGCTCACCATCCGCCTCGAGCGCGACAGCGCCGATCGCGTCCGTGTCACACACGATGGCGCGACCATGGCGAATATGCGCGACGTCATCGTCGGACAACGCAATGTGCGGCATGGCGCCAAGCGCGTCGAGCGTGGGGATCATCGAAGCGGCGACCCTGTCGGGCCGGGTATCGAGCTCATCGGCCGTCACGGCGCGGTCGACGGAGTGGGGGCCGACGGCGGTCCGACGCAGCGCGGTGAGATGGGCACCGACGCCGAGCGCATCGCCCAGGTCCCGCGCGATCGCCCGGATGTACGTGCCGCTGCCGCACGTCACATCGATGTGCACATCGGGGAGCTCGACGCGGGTGACTGTCAGCTCATGAATCGTCACCGGCACCGCGTCGAGCTCCACGTCCCGGCCCTGTCGCGCCATGGCGTAGGCGCGCTCACCGCGAATCTTCTTGGCAGAATACGCCGGGGGCACCTGGAGGATGGCGCCGCGCTGGAGCGCGAGCGCGTTCTCGACGGCAGCGCGGGTAATGCCGGTCGTGTCGTGCTCCGCCGTGACGGCGCCGGTCGCATCGAGTGTGCCGGTGCTGACGCCAAGACGCACGACCGCGCTGTAGCGCTTGTCCATGCCGCTCAGATATTCGGCGATGCGCGTCGCGCGGCCAATGCAGAGCAGCAGGAGCCCCGATGCGAATGGATCGAGCGTGCCGGTGTGCCCGACCCGCCGGGTACCGAGTGCGCGGCGCGCCCGCGCCACCATGTCGTGTGACGTCGGACCGGTGGGCTTGTCGATGGGTAGCACGCCCTCGAGCGGGAGGTCAGCTCCCGCCATGCTCCCCTTGGAGATCATCCGGATCGGCTGCACCCCCCGGCTGCGCTGTATCGTCGGGACCGGCTGCGTCGTCTGGAGAGCGGCTTCCGTCCACGTCCATCCCGTCGTCGTCGGAGCCGCCACTTCCCGCGAGCGCCTCCTTCAGCAGTCGCTCGATATGCATCGCGTGCTGAAGCGTATCGTCGTATGTGAAATGGAGTTCCGGCGCGCGCCGGATGTGCATGCGCCTGCCGATCTCGGTGCGCAGGAAGCCAGCGGCCGCGCGCAGCCCCTCTGCTGCACTCGCGCGGTCTTCCTCCGACCCCATCACGCTGTAGAACACCTTCGCGTGATAGAGATCCGGGCTGGTCTCGACAGCCGTGACCGTGACGACGCCGATCCGCGGATCACGCACGTCGCGCTGCAGCAGAGACGTCAACTCGCGCCGGATCTGTTCGTTCACGCGCGCGATTCTCTTTTTTGCCATTTCCCCATCCCCTGTCGGCGGCGGCCACTCGCAGGGCTTGCCGGTGCGGTCGCGGCCGACGCGGTCGCCGAGGCGCGGTCGCCCGCGTAGGCTCTACGCGTCGGACGCGGCACCCGTTCTGCAAAATGACCCCGGCGGCCACGCCCGCGCCCCCGGCGATCCGCTGTCTGATTATGCGAACGGCCGCGCTTTCCGCGCGGCCGCTGCAGGCGAAATCGATTACTGACAATAGCTGCGTCGCGACTGTATGACGCGGGCCCGCATATCGCCTGTGACGAGCCGGTCCATGCTATCCAGCACCTCGTCGACGTGGCGCTGCTCCCCGCTGACAACACATGCGGAGATCTCGGCGCGTTGCCAGAGATCCTGGTGCCTCGTCTCGGCGGCAGATACGTGAAACCGGCTCTGCAGCCTCTCTTTCAGGCTCTTCACGACGCGCCGCTTGTCCTTCAGGGACTGGGCGCCGAACACCTCGAGCTCCCAGACGATCACCCCCACTACCACCCAGGCCTCCGATATCCCGTCCGGCCGCGAGCCTGCCCGGATCGGCCATTCTGCAGAATGGGTTCCGCGTCCGGGGGTTCTATTCCCGCGCGGCGGCGCCGGCGAGCGTGCGCGCAACCGACTCGACGCGGTAACACTCGATGTGATCGCCGACCTTCACGTCGTTGAAGCCTTCGACGTTCAGGCCGCACTCGAAGCCCTCGCGGACCTCGCGTACATCGTCCTTGAACCGCTTGAGACTGCCCAGCTCACCCTCGTAGACCTGGACGGCGTCGCGCACGACGCGCACCCTGCCCTTCCGGTCGAGCACACCCTCGGTGACGTAGCAGCCGGCCACCGTACCGACCCGGGGCACCTTGAACAGCTGTCGCACCTCGGCGACACCCAGCAGCACTTCCTTCTCTTCCGGCGTGAGCATCCCTTCGAGCGCCGAGCGTACATCCTCGACCGCCTCGTAAATGATGTTGTACAGCTTGATGTCCACGCCCTCGCGTGCGGCCACGGCCCGCGCTTCGGCGGTCGGTCGCACGTGGAAGCCGATGACGATCGCGCCGGCCGTTGTCGCGAGCAGCACGTCCGACTCGTTGATCGCACCGACGCCGCGGTGGATCACGTCGACCTGCACTTCCTGTGTGCCGAGCTGCAGCAGTGAGTCGGAGAGCGCCTGCACGGAGCCGTCCACGTCACCCTTGATGATCAGGTTGAGCATGGCCGTCTTGCCTTCGGCAAGGATGCGGCTGATGTCCGTCAGCTTCACGCCGCGGCCCTTGATGCGCAGCTGCTTCTCGCGCTCCAGGCGCTGACGCGTGCCAGCGATCTCACTGGCCCGCTCCGGATCCATGACGATCAGGCTGTCGCCGGCGCCCGGCACGCCCGCGATGCCGAGAACGACGACCGGAATCCCGGGTCCGGCCTTCTGCACCGGCTTGCCGCGCTCGTCGAGCATCGCGCGGACGCGGCCGTCGTAATGGCCGCACACGAACGAGTCACCGACACTGAGCGTGCCGTTCGTCACGAGCACGGTCGCGACGGGGCCCTTGCCGACGTCGAGCTGTGCCTCCACCACCGTGCCCTGTGCTGTGCGCGCCGGATTGGCCTTCAGGTCCAGCATCTCGGACTGGAGCAGGATCTTGTCGAGCAGGTCCGGCACGCCGGTGCCCTTCTTGGCGCTCACCTCCGCTGCCAGGATCTGTCCGCCGAACTCCTCGACGACGACACCGTGCTGGAGCAGGTCCTGCTTGATCTTCGACGGCTCCGCGCCGGGCAGATCGATCTTGTTGACCGCGACGATGATCGGCACGCCCGCATTCTTGGCGTGGCTGATGGCCTCGATCGTCTGCGGCATGACCGAGTCGTCCGCGGCAACGACGAGCACGACCAGGTCGGTCAGCTCCGCGCCGCGTGCACGCATCGCGGTGAACGCGGCGTGGCCGGGCGTGTCCAGGAACGTGATCTTGCGACCGTCCTGCAGCTCCACGTGATATGCGCCGATGTGCTGTGTAATGCCGCCCGACTCGCCCGCGATCACGTTCGTCTTCCGGATGTAGTCGAGCAGCGACGTCTTGCCGTGATCAACGTGACCCATGATGGTCACGATCGGTGGCCGCCACTCGAGATCCTCCGGAGCATCCACCGTCGTCTCTTCATCCGTGAGATCGCCGGCGTACTCCTCCTCGCGGACCGCGCGGAATCCGAACTCCTCCAGGAGCAGCTCGATCTGGTCGAAATCCAGGCGCTGGTTGATCGTGACGAGCAGGCCGAGGTTCTTGAACGCGCTGCCGACGATCTGGGTTGCCGATACGTCGATCAGCTCAGCCAGCTCTGCCACGGTCAGGAACTCGTTGACGCGGACGATCGTCGCCTCTTCCGCGGCGACGCGCTTGCGCTCGGCTTCCCGCTCGACACGGCCCGGTGACTCCTCGCGACGATGACGGCGCTTCTTGCCGCCCGTCTTGAGCTCCGTCATGACGCGCGCGATGTTCTCCTGCACGGCGTCCTGGTCGACCCGGCGCTGCTTCTTCTTCTTCTTGTCCTTCTTGCCGCCGCCGCCCGCACTGGTGCCGGCACCGCTCGACGGGGTCGGGCCGCCCACGGCGCGCCGGCCGTCGGCCGTGAAGCCCTCCGCCTGAATGCGGACCTGCCCACCGGGTGCCGCACTCGCGGCCGGTGACGGGCTTGCGCCGCGCGGCGGCGTCTTGCCCAGCACTTCCGCGGCGCGACGCAGCTTCGGCCGCTGCTCCGCGGTCGGCTGCTGCCGCGCGGGACGGGCCGGCTCTTCTTCAGCGGCCGGCTCGGCACTCGCAGCCGGTGTCAGCTCCTCCGGCTCCGTCGGCTCCGCCTCAGGCGCCTCCGCGGCCGGCTCAGGCTCCGGCTCGACCTCCACTTCCGGTGTGGGCTCCGCCTGCGCTTCCGCCGGCACGATCGTGACCTCGGGCCGTGCCGCGGCCTCCTCGATCGGCTGCGTGACATCCTCGCCTTCCGCAGCTGCCGTCTCGGCCGCTTCGGCGGCGATGGCCTCGGCAGCATCGGCAGCTGCATCGACGGTGCTGTCCGCCTCCGCTTCTACCGCTGCGGGCTCCTCGACGACGGGCTCCGGCAGATCCTCCTTCTTCCGCCGGCGCCGCCGGCCGGCAGGCTGCGCGTCTTCCACGACCGCCTCGAGGGACTCCTCCAGGTCGGTGTGTCCGGCGCGTCGCTCGCGCTCGAGACGGGCGCGCAGCTTCGCTACCGTGGCATCATCGACCTGCGACGCCTCGGAGGTAACCCGCGCACCCATCGTCCGGAGAATAGCCAGCATCTTCTCCGGCTCGACCTTGAACTCTCTCGCTGCTTCGTAAACCCGCATACCTCTGTCACCACCTTGACGGAACCACGAGACGCGCCGCGCGCGTCATCCTACCCGATACCTTCTACACCGCGCTCGCCCAGTATCGCCATGAGCCGATCCGCCAGGGCGGCATCGACTACCCCGACGGCACTCACCGGGCCGCGACCGATGGCCGCGCCCAGTGCACTGCGTTCATATCGGATCACGTGGGATATGCCGCGTGCAGTGAGCAGCGGCAGCAGTTTCCCGCGACTGTTATCCGAGGCGTCCGACGCCATTACCGCCAGACGGAGCGTGCCCGCGCGAGCGGCCTCCCGGACGCGTTCCGTGCCGGGCACTACGGCACCGGCACGGGTCGCCATCCCGAGGAGTCCGAGCGCACGATCCGGCCGCGCCCGCGCGTCCGGCCGCGTCTCCGGGCGTCCGCGCTCGGGCGCAGAATCACCCGGACGACTGTCCCGCATCCTCCGTCGATGGAGCGGGCGTCTTCCGTTCCGGCATCGGCAGGCCGAGCACGTCGGCCGCCAGCTGCTTCGCCTCTTCCAGCTCCTCGTCGGTCGGTGCACCCTCGACGGCCTGTGCATCGTCGCTGGCACCCTCTTCGACCGTCAGCGACTCAATGAGCTGAAGCAGGTTGTCCGCCTGCTCTGCGGCAATCCCGGGAACGCGCAGGAGATCCTCGCGTTCAAGGTCGATGATGTCCAAAAAGCTAGTATATCCGGCACTCTCGAGGGCC
>DATHUY010000040.1 GCA_035461765.1 Longimicrobiales bacterium | reverse complement strand
GCGCTTGATCGCCATCGGGTTCGCACCCGCCGTCACGTTCTTCAGGCCCTCACGGAAGATCGCCTGGGCGAGCACCGTCGCCGTCGTCGTGCCGTCGCCGGCCAGGTCGCTCGTCTTCGTCGCGACTTCCTTCACCATCTGCGCGCCCATGTTCTCGATCGGGTCGCTCAGCTCGATCTCCTTCGCTACCGTGACACCGTCCTTCGTCACGGTCGGTGCGCCGAACTTGCGGTCGATCACCACGTTACGGCCCTTCGGGCCCAGCGTGACCTTCACCGCCTGCGCCAGCTGGTCCACACCACGCTTCAGCGCGGCGCGGGCTTCCGTATTGAAATGGAGTTCCTTGGCAGCCATGGCTGCTTCCCCCTTGTAGTAGTGTTGCGCGTTAGCTCTTGATGACCGCGAGCACGTCCGACTCGCGAAGGATCAGGTACTGCTCCTCACCGACCGTGACTTCCGTGCCGCTGTACTTCCCGTACAGCACGCGGTCGCCCGCCTTCAGCTCGTTCGGTACCCGCTTGCCGTCGTCCGTCATCTTGCCCGGTCCGACCGCGATGATCTCACCCTGCTGCGGCTTCTCCTTCGCCGTATCCGGGATGTACAGCCCGCCTCGCATCTGCTCGGTCTCCTCGAGCGCCTTCACGACAACGCGATCCGCCAGCGGCTGGATCTGTGTGGAAGCGGCAGTCGCCATGTTGCTGACCTCCGTCTGTGCTGTTTCAGTTGGCCTGTTCCTGTTAGCACTCGTCAGTCGCGAGTGCCAGGAGCCGGCGTGAACATAGCGGCCGACCGGACCCTGTCAAGCCCGCCGCTGCGCCGCGCGCGGGTGGCATTCCGGGTGCCAGGCCGAAGCGTCATTGCGGCAGTGGGAGGCTGTCCGGGAGGCAGGAGACCGGCCTGTGTGGCACGCGCGACCGGATGGCGGGCCTGACACCCGGCAAGGCGACGGCGCAGGGGGTTGAGAAAAGAGGCTCGGGCGAAGTCAGCGCCTGCGCCGAGTGCGGGCGCGCGCCTCCTGGTCCTCGATGGCGCGGAAGGCGAGGTCGAGGCCCTGGAGGGTGATGAAGGGCTCGATGCGCTCGACGGTCCGGCAGTGGGGGCCGAGGAACGGAGCCAGACCGCCGGTAGCGACGACGAGGGCCTGGGGCCTGTTCCACTCCTGTTTGATGCGCCGGACGATGCCGTCGATGGACTCGATGGCGCCGAAGAAGATGCCGGATCGGAGGGAGATGTCGGTTCGCCGGCCGATGACGGTAGGCGGCGGGAGGAGGTCGACGCGAGGCAGCCTCGCGGTACGACGCACCAGGGTCTCTGCACCGGTGCGCACGCCGGGCGCGATGACACCGCCGATGAATACGCCGTCTCCGGTAATGCAGTCGAAGGTGGTGGCGGTACCGAGGTCTACGACAATGGTATCGCGGCGGTAGAGCTGGGACGCGGCGAGCGTGTTGAGGATGCGGTCCGCGCCAACGGATAGTGGCTCCTCGACGTCGAGGCGGATGGGGATCGGGGTGGCTGCGTCGATGGTGAGGATCCGGGCGCCGAGGTGGCGCTCGGCCATTTCGGTAACGACGGCGGTGATCTGTGGAACGACGGAGCCGATGACTGCGGCGCGGATGTCATCGGCGTCGAAGCCGGACTCGCGCATGAGACCGCGCACGAGCAGACCCAACTCATCGACCGTGCGCTCGGGGTACGTTGCGATTCTCCAGTGGTCGAGCAGCTCGCCGTCCTGAAAGAGGCCGAGCACGATTTCCGTGTTGCCGATGTCGAAGACGAGGATCATCGCGGCGTCCTGGTAGTGATGTGTGTGGAGGTCGCGGCCACACGCACGGTGCCTGTCGCGACACGCTGCATACCGCCATCCGCTGCCAGAAGGAGGGCGCCGTCCGGAGCGATGCCGGCGACGAGGCCGCGGATCGGCAGACGGGCATCATCGGCCTGTCCGGCGGTCACACCGGCGCCGGCACCAGTCACGCTGACCTCCACGCCGCGCAGCGCATCGAAAAGCCGGAAGGTATCCAGCTCATCGTCGTCGAGCGGTGCCAGCGGCCGCGAGAACATGGGCCGCATGGCCGCGACGACGGCGTCCAGAACAGCGGAGCGGCCGGGAGCCGTCGGCCCGGCGACCTGCGCGATGGAAACCGCGTGGTCCCGAAGCTCCTTCGGCCAATCCTCAGCGCGTTGGAGCACGTTAATGCCGACACCGGCGATGATGACCGTCTCGCCGCCAGCGCTGGTCGCCTCACAGAGGATCCCGGCCAGCTTGCGGCCGTCCACGACCACATCGTTGGGCCATTTGATCCGCGCATCGATCCCCGCGGCCTCGTGCAGCGCCGCGGCAATGGCGATGCCCACACGCACGGGTGCGGTGCCGGGGGCGCCGGGCTGCACCGGCTCGGGACGAAGCACGAAGGAGAGAAGCAGCGAGCGCCCGGGAGAATCGCTCCAGGGGCGGCGCATCCTGCCGCGGCCGGCGGTCTGGTGCTCGGTCATCACGAGCTGCCCTGCCGGCGCCCCCTGCTCGGCCAGGGCACGGGCGATATCATTGGTGGAACCGGCTTCCGCAAACGCGGCGACGGCCGGAATGCGCCAGCGTCGACGCCATTCCTCTATCGGGCGGCCCTCCCATGCGTCGAGGCGCGCGGACGCGCTCACGACACCTCGACCAGGAGGGACAGGTCGAATGCGGGTGCGGAATGGGTGAGTGCACCGACACTGATGAAGTCGACACCGGCAGCCGCGACTTCGGGCACGCGTTGGAGGGACATGTTGCCGGAGGCCTCAATGAGCGGGCGCGTCTCCAGCTCACGCGTCCGCCTCACCATGCGCGCGATCGTCGCCGTGTCGAAGTTGTCGAAGAGCAGCCGGTCGACGCCGGCGGTCAGGGCAGCTTCCAGCTCGTCGGGCGAGTGAACCTCGACGGTAACCGGCAGGTCCCGGGTGTTGTGCTCGCGCACGCGCTTGACAGCTTCGGCCAGTCCGCCCGCGATCGCCTTGTGATTCTCCTTGATCAGGACCATGTCGTAGAGACCCGCGCGGTGGTTGACGCCACCGCCGGCCCGGACGGCTGCCTTCTCGAGCGCGCGCCAGCCGGGCGTTGTCTTGCGCGTGTCGAGGATTCGTGCGCCTGTGCCCTCGACCGCATCGACGAACTGGCGAGTGAGTGTGGCCACTCCCGACAGGCGCTGCAGGAAGTTGAGCGCGACGCGCTCGCCCGTGAGAATGGCGCGTGCGGGTCCGCGCACGCGCAGGACCGGTTCGCCCGCCCGGACCCGGTCGCCGTCGCCCGCGATGACATCGATCTGGATGCGCGGTTCGAGGCGCAGAAAGACCGCGCATGCGGGTGGCACGCCGGCAATCACGCCATCGGCCTTGGCGATGATGGTCGCCTGTGCACGGGTGCGGGCGGGCACGGTCCAGCGTGTCGTCCAGTCGCCCGGTCCGCGATCCTCCTCGAGCGCGAGATCGATGAGCTGGAGCGCGACATCGTCGACGGCCAGGCTGCCGGGCAGACGGGGCGGCATTCCGCCGCTCATCGCGCCAGCACCCGCCGGTAGAAGTCCTCGTAGATGGAGACGACGCGATCGGCGCTGAAGCGCTCGGCACCGCGGCGGGCGGCTGCGCTGAATCGGTGCCAGGTCTCCTTGTCCGACAGCAGTTGAATGCCGGCATCCGCCATGGCCTCGACATCACCCACGGCCGTGAGAAATCCGGACTCGCCGTCGTCCACGACTTCCGGAACACCGCCCGTCCGCGTGGCGACGACCGGCACTCCGCACGCCATGGCCTCGAGCGCGACCAGGCCGAACGCCTCGCTCTCGCTCGGAAGCAGGAACAGATCGGTGCACGACAGCAGCTCGGCTACGGAATTCTGCTTGCCGAGAAAAAGCACGCGATCACCGATCCCTTCGCACTCCGCTACGTCATGCGCCTTCACGCGGTCCGGGCCGTCGCCGACGAGCAACAGACGCGCAGGCAGCCTGCGCGCGATGCGCGCAAAGACGCGCACCACGTCGTCGACGCGCTTCACAGTGCGGAAGTTGGAGATATGGGTAACAATCATCTCCCCTTCCTTCGTCAGCTTGGAACGATGACACGGGTACGCGTCGCGGCTGTATTTCTGGAGGTCGACGAAGTTGGGGATGACTTCGATGTCATTCACGGGAATGTCGAAATGCTCGTGCGTCTCACGGCGCAGGAACTCGGAGACCGCCGTGAGGCCATCTGACTTGCGGATGGAGAACTGCGTGAGGCTCTGGAACGATGGGTCCTGCCCAACCAGCGTGATGTCCGTGCCGTGCAGCGTAGTCACGATGCGGAAGTCCTCGCGGCCCAGCAGCTCCTTCGCAATCCACGCGGATGTGGCGTGCGGCACGGCGTAGTGCGCGTGGAGCAGGTCGAGATCGTGCTGCTCGACTGCATTCTGGATTGCGACACTGAGCGCGAGGTTGTAGGGCGGATGTTCGAACAGCGGATAGTTCGGGACCTCGACCTCGTGGTAGAACACCCGCTCCATGAAGTACGGCAGCCTGAACGGCTGCGCATACGTGATGAAGTGGACTTCATGGCCGCGCTGGGCCAGCTCGATGCCGAGCTCCGTCGCAACGACGCCGGAGCCGCCGTACACCGGGTAGCAGCTGATACCTATCTTCACGGGTTCTCCTGTGACCATTCCTGCACGATGCGGCTGGCCAGCTCGTCCACTGACGCGTCAGCGGCGAGACGGACGGCGCGGAGCGGCAACTGGTGTCGCAGCCACGTACTCTGCCGCCGCGCGTACCGCCGCGTGGCCGCCTTGATCAGAGCCGCTGCCTCTTCCAGGCTGCGCTCGCCGCGCAGGTACGGCAGGAGCTCAATGTATCCCGTCGCATTCATGCCCGGCGATGTCTCATCATAGCCGCGGTCCATGAGTGCGCGCACCTCCGCGGGCAGGCCGGCCCTGATCATCGCGTCCACGCGCGTCTCGATGCGCTGGTGGAGCACGTCGCGCGGAAGCTCCAGAACGAACACGCGCGCGTCAATAGGCCGCGCCGCGGGCGGTGCGTCGCGTTGCAGCGAGGCGAGCGTAAGGCCGGTCAACATCACGACCTCGACAACGCGGGCGAGTCGCTGGCGATCGCTCGCCCGGGCGGCTGCGTCCGGGTCCAGCATCCGCGCCCAGCGCGCCACCTCGTCGGCCGGCATCTCTGAGAGGTAACGCTTCCACGCCTCCTTTGCTGCCGGGTCGAGGCGCGGTTCCTCGAACATGGGATGCGTGAGGGCACGCAGGAAGAAGCCCGTACCGCCGGCGAGGATGGGCACGCGGCCGCGGTCGCGGATGTCGGCGATCCAGTCGCGCGCGAGCGCAGCGAAACGGCCGGCGTTGAACCGCTCGTCCGGATCGATGAGGTCCAGCCCGTGGTGCGGGATGCCAGCCCGCTCGGATTCGGGAGCCTTCGCCGTCCCGATGTCCATGAATCGATAGACCTGACGCGAGTCGAGCGATATGATCTCGCCGCCCAGCCGCTGCGCCACCCCGATCGCCACCGCCGTTTTGCCGGTCGCAGTGGCGCCGGTAATGACGAGGGCGTCGTCAGCCATGGCGTCCGAAGCGGCGTTCCAGCTCGTCCAGGGACAGGCGTATGACGGTGGGGCGGCCATGCACATCGTGGTATGGCAGGTCGGTGGCGAACAACCGCTCGAACAGCTCTTCCATCTCCAGCGCGGACATGCGCTGGCCTGCCTTGATGGCACCCTTGCACGCGAACGTCATGGCCATCCGCTCGTACTGCGTGCGCGCGGACCGCGTCAGCTCGCTGCCCGACGCCAGCTCCGCGATCATCTCGCGCGCGCAGCGTTCCGCGTTGAACCACGGATGCGGCGCGGGTGCGGAATGCATGATGACCGTGCGACCGCCGAACGGCTCCACCTCGAAGCCCGTGCGCTCGAACAGCTCCCGCGCGTCCAGCACGAGCGCGTACTCCGCGGGTGTCAGCCGCAGCGTGATCGGGAACAGCAACCGCTGGCTCGGCGCGCCGCCACGGTCGAACGCCTCGATCAGCTCCTGAAAGAGGATGCGCTCATGCGCGGAGTGCTGATCGATGATCAGTAGCCCCGTCCTCGTCTCGGCCAGGATGTAGGAGTCATGCAGCTGCCACAGCAGCGGCCGACCCTGCTGCTCCCGGATGCTGCCCGACAGCACCGGCTCGGCAACAGACTCCGGCTCGCCGTCTCCCGCCGGAGGCCGGTGCTCGCTCGCCGCCACGAAGAACGCCAGCTGACCTGCATCCGCCGAATGCGACGACATTGCCGGGGCAGCCTCCCGCTTCAGCTGCGGCAGTGTCGGGCGCCGGTCCAGCGTCGCCGCACTGTCCAGGCGGCTGAGCGCCTCCCGCACTGCCGTCTCTACGCAGAGATCCACTGCCGCACGGTCCGAGAAGCGCACCTCGAGTTTGGCCGGATGGACGTTCACGTCCACCGCTCCCGCTGCCAGCTTCAGGTACAGCAGGAGAGAGGGCCGGGCGCCATGCGGCACCGTCGTGCGATACCCGCGCTCTGCCGCCGCCGCCACTTCCCGGTCGCGGAACGGACGTCCGTTCACAAAGAGGTGCACGCGCCGCGGCCCCGCCAGTGCCGCGTCCGGCCGCTCGATCAGACCGCCGACCGTCAATCCCTCCTCCGTACGCCCGACCGGGATGAACTTGCCAGCTGATTCGTCACTCCAGAGCGATGCCACCCGGCTCGCCAGATCACGCGCGGCCGGAAGATCGAGCAGCAGGCGCCCGTTCGACTCGAGCCTGAAGGCCGTGGACAGGTGCGCGAGCGCCAGCGTCAGCACGGCGTCCGCGATCCCCCGCGTCTCGACAGCCGCACTCCGCAGGAACTTCGCGCGCGCCGGCACATTGCCGAACAGGCTTCGCACCGACACCGTCGTGCCCGCCTGACGCGCACACTCCTCAACGCCGACGATGCGGCCGCCCTGGACCCGCACTCTCGTCCCGACGCCACCCGACTCCGCCGTCTCCAGTGTCAGCCGCGACACCGACGCAATCGACGGCAGCGCCTCGCCGCGAAAGCCGAACGAACGCACCTGCTGCAGGTCCTCCGCCCGCGTGATCTTGCTCGTTGCGTGGCGATCCAGACTCAGGAGCGCATCGTCCCGGTTCATCCCATGACCGTCGTCCGCGACACGGATCTCCGTCTTGCCGCCGTTGCGTACGGTGATGTCGATGCGCGTGGCGCCCGCGTCGAGCGCGTTCTCCACCAGCTCCTTCACCACCGATGCCGGCCGCTCTACCACCTCGCCGGCGGCGATCTGGTTCGACAGTGTATCGGGCAGTACGTGAATTCGGCGCGGCATGGCTCGATCAGCAGGAGTGAACGTGACGGGGCAAGATAACCGTAGATAGCCCGAAAGTCACGCCGGCGACGGGGCGCCGAGCCCGTAGAACCGATACGCGTTGGACGTCACCGTGGCTGCTGTGAATACGGCGTCCTCAGTGCGCAGGAGCGCCGCGGCGCGACAGGTGTCCACGACGAAGGCCGGCTCGTTCCGACGACCCCGGTGCGGGACGGGGGCGAGGTACGGACTATCGGTCTCGAGAAGGAGCCGGTCGGCCGGCGTTGCCCGAAGCAGGTCGGCGTTATCGAAGTTGCGGAACGTGATGAGACCGGCGAAGGAGATGAACCAGCCGGCAGCGAGTGCGGTGTCGAAGAGCGCGTGCTTCCCAGCAAAACAGTGGAGGACGCCGGTCACGCCGGCGCCGCGGATCATGGCGGCGGTGTCTTCATCGGCCGAACGGCTGTGAACCACGACCGGGAGGCCGGTATCGGCGGCGATTCGGAGGTGCTGGTCGAAGACCGTACGCTGCGTCTCGCGCGGGGAGTTGTCGTAGTGGAAATCGAGTCCGGTCTCGCCGATGGCGACCACGCCAGTCTGCGCAGCGAGCTCGCGGAGGGTGTCGTAATCCGCGGGCCGCGCATGTTCTGCCTCGTGCGGGTGAATGCCTGCGGTTGCGTGAATGCGCGGATCACGGCTGGCCAGATGCAGGGCGGTGCGGGCGTCGGCGACGTTGGACGCGATAGTTACGAGACCGGTGAGGCCGGCGTCCCAGGCGCGCGCGAGGACCTCGTCGAGGTCGCCGGCAAAGCGGTCGTCAGTCAGGTGACAGTGCGAATCGAACATGGCCGTGATGTGCGAGGGGCCGCCGTGCTATTGCCGCGGCGGCCCCGAGTCGTGTGTGCGGGCGCGGAGCGCCGTGTCAGACGCGTGTGGGCCGCGCGGTCGGCGTGCGTGCCTTCCGTGGCTGCTTCTGCTGATGCGGGAAGCGCTTCTCGATCTCGAGCAGTGCCGGCGCCGCCACCCAGATCGATGAGTACGTGCCGAGCAGAATACCCGCGATCAGGATCAGGGCGAAATCGCGGATGATCGTGCCGCCGAACAGGTACAGCGCAAGCAGTGTGGCCAGCGTAGTCCCGGTCGTGAGAACCGTTCGCGGCAGTGTGTCGTTGATCGAGCGGTTCAGCGTCGCGATGAAGTCAATGCGCTTCGACGTAGCCATGTTCTCGCGGATCCGGTCGAAGATGACGATCGTGTCGTTGAGCGAGTAGCCCAGGATCGTCAGCACCGCCGCAACGGTCGTGAGCGACACCTCGATCCGCAGCACAGCGATGAGACCGAGCGTCAGGACGATGTCGTGCACCGTCGCGATGACCGCAGCGACGCCGAAGCGCCACTCGAAGCGGATCGCGATATAGATCAGTGTGGCGATGAGGGAGATCAGGATGGCGATCAACGCACGCGTCTGCAGCTCGCCACCGACCTTGGCACCGACGGACTCCTCGCGCTCGAGCTCGACGTTCGCCTCGCCGAATGCGGTGTTCAGCGCGGCCATCATCGCCCGCGAGGCTTCGGTCGCCACATCGCTGCCGGTGCCCGGCGTCCGGATCAGGAAGTCGTTGGCGTCACCGAACTCGGTGACAGTCGCGCCCGGAACTGCAGTGGTGGCGACCTGGCGGACCTGACCGACGTCGCCCGTCCCGGGGCTCAGTCTGACCTGCATGATCGAGCCGCCCGTGAAGTCCACGCCGTAATTGATCCAGCTGCCCTGACTCGTCTGCCAGAAGACGGCAGCGGCGATGCTGATCAGAATGGCGACGGCGCTGATGACGTATGCCCTGCGCCGGCTGTTGATGAAGTCGTAGTTCGCGTTCGCGAAAAGGCGTCGCATGGCGCCGTTATCTCCGGTTAGATGCTGATCGCGTCAGCC
>DATHUY010000039.1 GCA_035461765.1 Longimicrobiales bacterium | reverse complement strand
CCATCGGCCAGACGCACTGCCAGCACCGCATCCTGATTCACCGGGCGCCTGCCGCATTCCGTATGGCAGCCCGTCCGCAACTGCGATCCCACGAATCACCGCTCCCGGAACACGAAAGTCAACTCGCCGAACTCGATACGGTCGCCATCCTCCAGAGGACGCGGCGCATCACCGTTCAACGGCGATCCGTTCACGACCGCACGATTCGTCCGGGACATGTTGCCCAGATGCCAGCGGCCGCCGTCGAACTCCATGTACGCGTGCATCCGGCTGGCGGTCACTGCCTTCAGCTGGATGTGGCTGTGCGCAGGGCCCGGATTCCGGCCGAGCGTGAACCGGTTGAGTCCCGGTACACGCACGAACCGGATCTCATGATGCGCATTCTCAGCCACCGGCTCCAGACGTCCCGGCAACAGCTGCAGCGTCGTATCCATGTCCGGAGCCGCCGCTGCATCACCGTTGCCGTTACCCAGCGGGATGCCGTGCAGCGCCGCCCCGCCAGGCGCCCGCTGCGGACTATCCCGGACGATGCGGACGGCCGGCGCCGTCGAGTCGAACGTCACCTGCTCGCCCGCCGCGTCGGCCCCCTCGCCCGTGGCGGTTCCGGCCTCCGGCTGTGTGCTCACCAGGCGCGCCGGGTAGACCAGCGGAGGAAGCTCCCGGTGCTCTTCCCGATGCTCTCGCAACCGCAGCCGCGCCAGACGTACGACTGCCGCGAGCAGACCGAGGCCTGCCAGTACCAGAAATGCGACGACCACGTCCGGCGCAGCGAGCGCGGGCGTGGCAGAAAGGTCGGTCGAGATCTCACCCTCCATGCGGCGCGGACGGGCATGCCACATCCGCGCGGTGATATTCAGGCCTCAGGCAGCACCGCAGCACCGGCCGTTCCGGAGTTGGCCGCCGGCGCTTCCCGTTGGAGAGGTCCACCTTCAGCGGTGAATTCGCCGCAGGTTGCGTACCCGCCCCGGGCAGCCACCATGTCCCGCCCGCACAACGAGTTACGGCCGTGGCGCTGATGCTTCCGCACCGGGACTGTTGCGCGCCCGCAACACGCTGGACCCCCAGCGTGTCGGTGGTGTCGCACTGAGACGACATGGGGTCGGGGTCGTTACCTACAAGCCGTTCCAGAACTCCGCCCACCTCACATGCCACTCGAGGTTATCGCGATCCCCGCGCATTTCCGCTCCCCGCGCACCCGAATAATGCATGAGCGAGTACTGCCCCGGAATCGTGTAGTTCGCGTGATCCACCCAGGGAGCATCCGGATCCGTCACCCTGCCCCTGACGATGAACACGTCGCGCGCGAGCGTGTCGGTGAGCGCCGTATCGACAAACGCACCGATGGTTTCCCGGTCCGCGTCCGCCCGGAACGAGACGAGCCCGTGATCGTCCGGCTCGCGCAGCTTCCAGGTGAGACCCACGCGCACGACGTGCTCGAGCAAGCCGAGCCGCGACACGGCGGTTGACGGCGCCATGAAGTGGATGGGCCGCTCGCCGTACGAGCTCTGCACGATCGCGGCGACGAACGTGTCGATCGGCGTGATCGTGGTTCCCTTCGGGATCAGGGACTCGTATGAGCCGAATCGCATTGCCAGGTCGGCGTCGAGGACGAACCAGCCGGCCGCCATGGTATCCAGCACGGCGTCGTCCCAGGGGAGGACGGAATCGTTCGGTGGCGCGTCGGGCACGTCGCCCCACGCGGCGAGCAGGCGCGGATGGATGGTATCGCGCGCGAGCGTGCGCTGACACGTGATCGTCGTCCCGTCCTCGACCGGATGCTCCGTGGTATCCGCGCCGGGCGCGCACGGCCGGGACGCGTCGCGGATCTGGCGGGCGTACCAGGTCGTCGGGAGGTAGGGTGAGAGCACGACCGTGACATCCTCGCGCACGTGCTCGACGTGCTGAAGGTACCAGAGCGGGAACGAGTCGTTGTCGCCGTTCGTCACGAGCACGCCATAGGGCTCCACACTCATGAGCACGTTGAACGCCCAGTCGCGGGCGGTCCAGTCATCACTGCGGCTCGCCCAGCTCCAGTTGAGCACCATGGGGATGAGCGCGAGTGCGAGTATCGGCGCGGCGACGAGTCGCGGTGTGAGCGGCCCGAGAGTAAAGCGGCGTGAGCCGCCTGCCCTGGCGCCACCGCGCTGGGTGCGATGAGTCTGTCCCGGGCGGAAGCCATGCCGTGCGACACGTTGGCTCAGCGTCTGCCAGAGCGATGCGATGCCGACGCCCGCCCACGCGCCCCACAGGCTGAAGCTGATCAGGAAGAAGTAGTCGCGCTCGCGCACCTCGTGCATGCCCGGGTCGGGAACAACGTCTCGCGCAATCGAGTAGCCCCAGCGGAAGTTCAGGTACAGCACGAGTGCGACGGACAGCATCGCGAGCGTGGCGCCGTGCATGAGGGCGGCATCACGATCGGCACGCCAGTGCGCGCGCGCACCAAACGCGACGAGCAGCAGCACGAACAGCGAGATCACGGGCCGCGCACCGCCGAACAGCGGTGCCTTCCCTCCCACGCTCCGCGCCCACTGCCAGTCGAAGTACTGTAGATAGTTGACGAACTGCGACAGTGTCAGTTCGACGCCGCGTGGTGAGCCCGGGCTGTTCGGGTCATGCAGGATCGACGGCTTGGCGTACTGCTCGCGCGTGAGCGTCGACGACAGCGCCGCGCAGCCGCGCGCGCCGTTCGTGTAGATGCTCGCGGTCGCGGCGAGCAGTGACTCGCACGTGGGATCCGACTCGTTCACGACCGGCCGTTCCGCGGCGCGGATCGGCAGGAACAGCTGCGCGGAGAGTGCGAGCAGCACGAGAGGCAGCGTCGTCGCCCACACGCGCGGCGACAGCAGCGCACGGCGATCGACACGATACACGAACAGCAGCACCGCAGGTGCGATGAGGACGCCCATCAGGTGGTTCGTTGCGCTGAGCACGGTGATATACGCGGCCACCACGAGGAGCTTCGCATTCCGCGTGTCACGCCAGCGGAGCGCGAGCCACAGCACCAGCATCGTCGTCAGGAAGCTCAGCGTGTAGACCTTCTCGTTCACGTTCGACTGGTGCCACACCGTGAACGCCGTCGCACTCATCAGCACGGCGCAGGTCGCGCCGACACGTCGCATGACACCGTCAGCCGGTCTGAGCGACCGCTCGATGACGAGGAACAGGAAGACGTGGGCGAGCGCGCTGCACGTCGCACTCAGCAGGTTGATCCGCACCGCGACCGGCCACTCGCCGGCGCCGCCGATCCGGCCGGCCGCACCGGTGCCTGCAGAGAGCAGTACATCCCACGCGCGAGCAATCATCACGAACAGCGGGTTGCCCGGCGGATGGGGAATACCGAGCACGTGCGCGACGGTGATGTACTCGCCCGCGTCCCAGAACGCCGTCGTCGGGGCGAGCGTCACGAGGTAGAGCAGGAACACGCCCAGGCCGGCCAGCACCGCCCCGGCATAGTCGGGCTTCGGTGCACCGCTCGACAGCGCGACCGCAGCACGCGCCCGTTCTCGCCAGGCATTCCAGTGCTCGACCGGTGCACTTCGCAACGCATCGCAGCCGATGCGCAGCCACACCCGCGCACGCGCTGCCGGGCCGCGCGTCGTCGCATCCGCACACATGCGCGCACAAACATGCTTCATCTCGAGCTCGTGGTCCGCGCGCAGCGTCGCGGGATACATGCGCAGCAGCAGGTCGACGGCTGCGTGCTCGAACCGCGTCATTGAACCGGGCGCGCTCACGGCCGCCCCGGCAGCAGGCGACGCGCACGCGCCGACTCCACGAGCTCTGACAGCCGCCGCGCCTCGCGCCTCAGCGCGCTCCTTCCCTCGCCCGTCAACCGGTACGCGCGCCGCGACGCATCGCCATCGTCGTCGATCTCAGCGATGAGCCCGTCCGCACGCAACCGCCGGATCGCACCGTACAGCGTGCCGGGACCGAGCCGCATCGCGCCGGCGGTCTCCTGCTCGACCGCCTGCATGATCGCGTAGCCGTGCGCGGGGGCGTCGGCGAGGGCGAGCAGGATATGAAAAACCTGGGGGCTGAGCGGTGCTGGCTGGTGCATGCTGACCCTGAGAAACGTGGGGCGATATATCGTGATGCGATATAGGAGGACCGGGAGGCTGCGTCAAGGGAGGTGGGAGGAACCGATCGCGCGCACGGCGACGTCGGATCCAGCCCGCAACCTGTCTCCACGCGGTCACAGCTTGTCCCAGCGGCGGCGTCGTATGATCTTGCAGTTCTCCCCGACATGGTCCGCCCGCCGCTCTGCCGAGCGGCCAATCGTGAGCGGGCTTTGAACGAGACTCTTGACGAAGAGAGCGAACGCATGACGACGGAAGAAGGCGATCCGCGGCAGGCGGGCCTCCTGCGCGTGCTCATACTGTCGCTGCTGGCCGCTGCGATACCCGTCGCGGGCGCGTTCCTCTTCCCTGCCACTCTGCAGGACTACGAGGCGCTTACGTGGCTGGTGCTGCTGGTGCCGGCGTTCCTGTGGGCGGACGCGCGGGGCTGGCGCGGGATCGCGACGGCGCTGGCGCTGGGCATGGCAGCCGTGACAGTGACGTACGTGCTCACGCAGCTGATCGGGAGCACCGTGCCCGACCTGCTGCTGCCGGTCATCGTTGCGTACGTTGCGATCACGCTGGGAATCGGTCTGTTCGGTGCGCGCGTGGCGCGGGGCGGATTCGATGCAGCGGCGGACATGCGTGCGCTTAACGACGAGGCGACGGGCCTGCCCAACCGCACGCAGGCGGATCTGCATCTCGAGCTGGAGTTCGCGGCGGCGCAGAAGGGCCGGCCGCTCACGATCGTTCTCTTCGACATCGACGATCTCGCGCAGTACAACGCGCGCCATGGGCGCACGGCGGGCGACGCCGTGCTGCGGGGGTTTGCGTCGCTGGTGCGGCAGCACACGCGGCGCATGGACCTGGGTGCACGTCACGGCGACGATGAGTTCATATCGGTGCTGGGCGGCTGCGTCACCGAGGGTGCGGTGATCTTCACGACGCGCCTGCTGGAGCGGATGCGTGCCGCGGAATCGACGCACGCCGTGCCGACAGTCAGTGCGGGTATCGCGTCGTTCGACCCGGAGATGACGGCGCCCGCGGACCTGCTGCATGCCGCGGAGGCGGCGCTGCAGCTGGCGAAGCGGGAGGGCGGCGATCGGTTCCGCGTACATGCGGCCCCGACCACGGCAGGCGTTGATGTCGGGGAGGACCCCACGTCCGCGAACGGAGGCTCGTCTGCATCGAGCGGAACGCCATCGGCCCTGACGGCGCCGGGCGCAACTCCGGACGCTGATCCGGCCGAGACACCCCGCACCGCGGATGTGCTGCCGCCCATCCACCTCGATGCCAGCACGAAGAAGGCGTCGGCGGGTCGCGGTCGAACCGCCTTTCTGCTGACGGCGGACCCGAACGCGCGTACGCGTCTCACAACGTTCCTGCGCGAACAGGGATTCCAGCTGATCGAGGGCACGGCGCTGCTGGATGCGTTTGCAACGCTGCGGAACGATTTCGATCTCGTGTTCGTGGATGTCGCGCCGCGCGCGCCGGCGGTTGCGGACCTGGTGCGGGAGATCCGCACGCACTCGCCTACGACCCGGGTGATCGGGATTCCGCGGACCGATCGCGGCGCGCTGGCACCGGAGACACTCAACATCCGCGTGGATGCGCATTACATCCCGACGACGGATGTCACTGCACTCCAGCGGCAGACGGTGGAGCTGCTGGCGGAGCGCGACGCACTCCAGGCATCACTGCTCCGGCATCGTCAGCTGTCGGATGAGATCCGAGCGAAGGATCGGGAGAGCCGCGCCGCAATCGAGGCGAGTGAGGCGCGCTACCGGTCGGTCGTGGACACGATCCAGGAAGTGATCTTCACGACCGACGGCAACGGCGCGCTGACGTTTCTGAACCCGGCGTGGACGGCCGTTACCGGGTACGGCGTGGATGAGTGCATGGGCCGGTCGGTCTATCAGTTCATGCATCCGGATGACCGGGACGCACTGCTCGCCCAGCTCGCGGTCGCACTCGAGACGGGCGATGCACAACTGCGGCACGAGGGGCGCTGGACCGCGCGTGATGGTGAGACGCGGTGGATCGAGATGCGCCTCCAGCTGGACGTCGGCGCAGCCGGCCTGCTCGGTACGTCGGGAGTGCTCGCCGATGCGACGGAACGGCGGCTCGCGGAGGACGCTCTGCGCGAGAGCGAGGAATATTTCCGGTCGCTGATCGAGAACTCGAGCGACATGATGGCAGTGATGAACCGCGACGGCACGGTGCGTTACGTGAGCCCCGCGGTCGGCCGGGTGCTCGGCACGCCGCCATCGGAGTGGATCGGCACGAACGTGTTCACAACCGGCAGCCAGGAGCACGACGCCAGGCAGCGCGAGGTCTTCGAGGAGGTCGTGGCGGCGCCGGGATCGACCCGGACGACACAGGCGCGCGCGCGCCACGCGGACGGGGAGCTGCGCCACCTCGAGATCACCTGGCGCAACCTGCTCCAGGTACCGGGTGTGGAGGGGGTCGTTGTGAACGCCCGCGACGTGACGGAGCGGCACGAGTCCGAGCGGGCACTCCGACAGAGCGAGGAGCTGCTGCTGCGCGCGCAGAAGATGGAAGCGATCGGCAGACTCGCGGGCGGTGTCGCGCACGACTTCAACAACCTGCTCACGGCCATACAGGGTCACGCCGATCTGCTGCTCAGCGACCTGCGCGAGAACGACGCGATCCGGCCCGATCTCCAGGAGATCCGGGACGCCGCCGATCGCGCGACATCGCTCACCCGGCAGCTGCTGGCGTTCAGCCGCCGCCAGGTGCTCCAGCCGCGCGTCATCGAGGCCAATTCCGTAGTGAGTCACATGGAGCGGATGCTGCGCCGGTTGATCGGCGAGAACATCCTGCTCACGACCGAGCTCAGCGACGAGGCCGGCTGCGTGCGCGCTGACCCGACACAGATCGAGCAGGTGCTGCTGAACCTGGTGGTCAACGCACGCGATGCCATGCCGGATGGCGGCCGCGTGATGATCACCTCCGCCCGGCGCACGTTCGGGCGCAGCCACAGGCTGCCCGCGGAGCTCGCGGCCGGCGAGTACGTCGTGCTCACCGTGCAGGACACCGGCGGCGGCATGCCCTCATCCGTCGCCGCGCGCGCGTTCGAGCCGTTCTTCACAACGAAGCCCGCCGGCCAGGGCACGGGACTCGGACTCTCCACCGCCTACGGCATCGTGAAGCAGAGCGGCGGACACGTGTGGCTGAACAGCACACCCGGCACCGGCACCGAAGTCACGGTACTGCTGCCGCGCGTGGATGAGGAAGCGGACGTCGCCGCGCCGCACGTGCTGCCTGCCAGCACCGACCATCGGGGGAGCGAAACGATCCTGCTCGTCGAAGACGAGAAGAGCGTGCGCGACCTCGCCCGCCGCATCCTGGAGCGGCGCGGCTACAACGTTATCGCGGCCAGCGACGGAGGCGAAGCGATCGAGCTGGTGGAGCGCGAAGAGCAGCCGATCCATCTGCTGCTCACCGACGTGATCATGCCCGGCCTCAACGGCCAGGACGTCGCGCTGCGCGTGCGTGCGCTGCGCCCCGACATCCGCGTGCTCTTCATGTCCGGGTACAATGAGGAAGCCGTGCTCCGCCACGGCGTGCTCGCGGCGGGCGCGGCGTTCATTGAGAAGCCCTTCTCGCCGCCGGTGCTGCTGGAGCGAGTGCGCGGCATTCTGTCGGAGGCGAACCAGCCGGAGGCCAACCAGCCGGAGGCGAACCAGCCGGACGCGGCACCCACTCTGCAGAATGGCCCGGCCGCGCATTCCGGCGAGCTCGGTGGCAATCCGGTTCGGAGGCTGGACGCAGATATCGCCTAGAAGACGATACCGACTGCCAGCGCATTGTGGTCGCCGACCGATGCGCCGAATCGTATCGACCTGCCGGCCAGCGGGCCGCCACGCATCAACCTGAGATCGAGGCCGAGATCCACGGCGACACCGAGATCCAGCTCGCTGTCGCGCTGGTCGTTGCCGAATGCGGCATCGAGGATGACGCGCGGCGTGACATACGGGATGAACCGCGCGTCCTCGCCCTGGAACGAAATGCCGAGCGTGAGTCCGGCCGGCACGCTGATGAGGACGCCGTCGCCTATGCCCGCACCGGCGCCCACCACCCAGTCGATATCGAGCGGAAAGTCACTGGTCGCGGTATTGATCAGACCCATGAAGTCAGCGCCGCCGAACACCGTCAGATCCTCGTCACCACTGCCTTCTGCGAGGCCGAACCGCAGTCCGTAGTCCCAGGTGGTGGATCGCCAGGTGCCCAGAATCCCGAGACCACCGCCCGCCATGTCCGCGAGGAATATCCCCAGACCAGGCTGGGGACGGGGGGGCAGCAGGAGCGGCGCATCCCACGCCGCCTGCGCACTCGCGAAACCCGGCACGGCGAGACCTGCCGCCACCAGTACCGTCAGACAGATCCTTCTCATATCACTCCTCATTCGGTCACGATTGCATCCGCTTCGATTTCGACAAGCATGTCCGGGTCAATGAAGTCCGTGAACACCATGGTCGTCGCAGGGCTTATCTCCCGGAAAACCTCGCCGTGCGCGCGACCCACGGCTTCCCAGTCGGATCGCGAGCGCACGTACATCCGTGTGCGAACAACATGATCCGGACGGGCACCCACCTCGCGTAGCGCAGCGACGATGATCTCCAGGCAGCGCCGCGCCTGAAGGAAGGCATCGCCGGGATGCGCGATGGTGCCGTCGTCGGCTACCGATGCCGTCCCGGCGACGTGCACGGTGTCGTTCACGCGCACCGCTCGCGAATATCCCACGGTCGCCGCCCACGGCGCCGCCGTCTCCACCCTCTGTCTCATGTCCCCCCTCGGTGGCGCGGTCTTGTGGTACAGTCGGAGAGGCCCGGTCGTCCCATCCAATGCGGGCCAGCGTCCCACGAACTCCCTACGCTGGCTCCGTCCGCAGGGTTTTTCCGCGACGCCAGAGCCGCGCGTATGATCCTCTCGCGTCCCATTCCGTGCAAGTCGCGAGGACTCGGACGGCCACGGGACGCGTGGGGGATCGGGATGCCTCGCGATGGTGGCGCGAACTGCCCGCGGCGAGCGGGAACGACGCTGGACGCGCGAAAGCCCGCGGCACCGAAGTCCGCGGGCTTTCCTGTGATGCGCCGTTGCAGCGGCGAAATGTCTCTGCGGCGCAATTTGCAGAGTGGGTGCCGCGTCCGACGGCGCGCGACGGCGTGACGACGGGTTCCGACGGCGGGTCCGACGGTCAGGCGCGGACGGCCTGACCGTCGATGCTGATCCTGACCTCGTCCGATACCAGCACGCCGCCGGCCTCGAGCGCCTGGTTCCAGGTCAGACCGAAGTCCTTCCGGTCGATGGCCGTCGAGGCGGTGAAGCCCAGCTTCTCCTGACCCCACGGATCGGTGCCGCGACCGGTCTCCTCCGCCTCGAGCACCACCTCGCGCGTCGTGCCGCGGATCGTCAGGTCCCCGGTGATCCGATACTTGGCGCCACCGAGCGCCTCCACCCGCCGGCTCACGAACGTCAGGTGGGGGTGGTTCTCCACGTCGAAGAAGTCGCCGGAGCGCAGGTGCCCATCCCGCTGCTCGTTGCGCGTATCCACGGTGGCGGCGTCGATCCGGACCTCGATCGCTGTCTGCGACGGATCCGCCTCACCGAACGTCAACGTTCCGGAAACGCCGGGAAACTGGCCTTTCACGGTCGCGAACATCATGTGGCGCACGGAGAACCATACCTGTGTGTGGTCTGCGTCGAGGCGCCACGTCTGCGTGGTGTCGGTCGCGGTGTCGCTGGCGTACGTAGTCATCGGCTGCCACCTTCTTAGTTCTGAGATATCTGACCAAACGAATGGCGGCCTCGTGTCTGCCGCCCCCGAATACCTTGGTACTAAGATAATTGGGCGACTGGCCGGTGTCAACCGCTGTCGGCCAGCCCCACTATCCGAAGGGACGTTCCCTTTCCATGTTGCGACAGCAAAAGGAGGGGTTCTGGAATCGAACGCAGCGCCGCGCGTCGAGAGCGGGGCGATCACCGTGATGCGGCTGTACGACGTCGCGTACGCGATGGACCTGGCGATGGTCGAGCGACTCGCCTCGGAACGCGACGGATCCTCAGCGACCCGCGTGCGTCTCACACGAGTGGAGCCGAAGGCGATCGCATACAGCGAGCCGCCGGTGGGGCTCACGCTGGGCATCGTGCGCGTACCGCTCGTCGCCGGCGGTGAGTTTACGGGCACTGCCACGGCTCGCGCGTACGAGTTCGGTGCCGTATCCATCGCCATCCGGGTACCGGTACAGGACGAATCCTGGCCCGAATTCGTCGCATTCTCCCGCTCGGTCAACGCCGCGCTCCAGGGAAATGGTCAGGGTGTGTGGGCGGAGCTGATGGATCGCATGCGGCGTGTAATCGATCCGGCCCTGGACCGGCCGATGGCATCCGGGGTGGAGGAGGATTACGTCGTCACGAGCGTGCAGCGATTCGATCGCGCCATTAACAGCGACGAGCTGTTGGAATATGCGGACATCGCCTCTCTCCTGTCGGGCGACACCAGACCGCTGTCGGGGCAGTCGAAGCGCGAGCTGCTGCGGCACGTGTTCACGTACTACCGTGACGATCTGGTCGCGCTGTCGTGGGATCACGCGTTTGTGTGGGACCCGGCCGGTGAGTCGGATGTCGTCGACGTTCTGGAAGTTGCCAATGCACAGCTGCTCGAGCTGCGCTACTACGATGACCTGCTCGACGATGAGCTGCCGCGAATCTACGACCGTGTCGAGGAGACCCGCGGCGGGCTCGCCTCACTCTCACGCCGTCGTTTTTCGCGCCTCGCCCGCACGATCTACAGTCGAGTGGCGGAGGTCACGGAGATCATGGAACGCGTCGACAATACGCTGATCGTCACAGAGGACGTGTATCTGGCGCGCATCTACGGCTCGGCCCTCGAGCTGTTCCGCGTGCGCACGTGGGCGACGGGTGTCGAGAAGAAGCTGGATCTGATGCGTGACACGTATCGCTCGTTGTACGACGAGGCGGCGACCGCACGCGCGGAGATCCTGGAAGCGGCAATCGTGCTGCTGATCGTCCTCGAGATCGTGCTGGCGTTCCTCGGCTGGCTCGGGTGAGACGCCAGAGGCGGTGTGTGGGACGGTTGCCCTGGGCACCACAATGGGTTATCTTAGAACTAAGATTCTGCTGAATATGGGGAACGGATGACGGATCGCGACATCGCACTCAAACTGTACATCGTGCTCTCGCGTGCGTATCTCGCGGTGGAGCGCCATTCGCAGGCGGACATCGCCCGCCACGATCTGTCACAGGGCGAGTTCGCGATCATGGAAGCGCTGTACCACAAGGGGCCGCTGCTGCTGGGCGAGGTGCAGCGGAAGATTCTGGTGTCGAGCGGTGGTGTGACGTATCTGGTCGACCGGCTCGAGGCGGACGGTCTCGTCGAGCGACGGGAGTGCCCGACCGACAGACGAGCGCGGTACGCGGCGCTGACGCCGAAGGGGCGACAACTGATGAAGCGCATCTTCCCCGAGCACGCGGCCGCACTCGAGCGCGCCGTTTCGGGGTTGTCGGCCACGGAGAAGAAGCAGGCGATCGAACTGCTTCGCAAGCTTGGCAGAGCGGCGGCGGATATCGGCACCGATTCCTGACGGACATCTCTGTCGAGGCCGGGCCGGGAGAGGGAGTGGACATGATCACGAAGGGATTCCATCACGTAACGCTGATCGCTGCGGAAGCGGCACGCACCATCGCGTTCTATCGTGACCTGCTGGGAATAGACCTGATCGCGCAGCAGCCCGGAGCGCAGGGCGAGGCAGCGTCCATGTTGTGCTTCGGCAGCGATGCCGGTGAGCCGGGAACGCTGCTCGTGGTGCTGGAGCGGCCGCATGCGGGATACGGCCGTCCGGGTACGGGTGGCATCCACCATTTCGCGCTGACCGTGGAGACGCCGGAGGCGCAACTCATGTGGAAGCGTCGTTTGCAGGATCACGGCGTGCCCGTGTCGGGACCGTACAACCGCGGCTGGTTCCGGAGCATCTACTTCGCCGACCCGGATGGCCAGATCGTGGAGATCGCGACACGTGGACCGGGCTACGCGCTGGACGAGGCGGCAGACGCGCTGGGCAGCGACATAGTGATTCCGCCGGGGGCAGAGCTGCGCGGCACGCGCGACGAGGCGATTGTGCGCGCCCGCACGTACGAGGATCCGGTACCGTCGATCACGCCGGAGATGCGACTCGACGGACTGCACCATGTCAGCGGGTTGACGGATGATGTCGAACAGATTGGCGACTTCTACGAGGCCGCGCTGGGCCTGCGGCGTGTGAAGCGGAGCGTGAACCAGGATGACCCCACGATGCCGCACTGGTTCTGGGCGACGTACGACGGTCGCGATGTTGCACCGCGCAGCAGCCTGACCATGTTCGGGCGCTGGGCGAACGGCGGGCACCCCGGCGTCGGACGGCTCAGGCGCGCCGCCGCCGGGATCGGGCAGACGCACTCGATCGCGTTCCGAGCGGACGACGAGGAACAGTTGCGCGCGTGGCAGGATCACGTCCGTTCGCTCGGAACGGAGACGACCGATGTGATCGATCGCGCGTGGTACAGGAGCATCGAGTTTCGCGCACCGGATGGCCTGCTGATGGAGATCTCGACGGACCGACCGGGCTTCTCTCTGGCGGAGGCGGCATGACATCCATGGATGGCGACGAGCTCGCAACCGAGATGTATGTCCCGACGGACGCCCGCGACGGTGTGCCAGTCGTCATCCTGCTCCATGGCCGGGGCGCGGACCGCACCGATCTGTTTTCGATGCGGCGATTTTTCCCGCCGGGTTGGGCGGTGATTGCACCGGACGCGCCCTTTCCGGCCGCGCCATGGGGCTACGGTCCCGGTCGTGCCTGGTATCGCTACCTGGGTCGCAACACGCCGGATCCGGAGAGCTTCAGTGCGAGTCTCGCGGCCCTTGACCATCTGCTGAAAGCACTGCCGCACTCGCTCGGTGTTACGCCCGGCCGCATCGCCCTTGGCGGATTCTCACAGGGCGGCACGGTGAGTCTCGGATACGCGCTGTCGCATTCCGACCGAGTGCTGAGCGTCCTCAACTTCAGCGGCTTCCTCCCCGATCATCCTGCCGTGAACGCCACGCCGGATACCGTGCGCAACGCACGGATCTTCTGGGGTCACGGCACACAGGACTCCGCGATTCCGTTCGAGCTGGCGATGGAGGGGCGTGACATCCTGCGGCAGGCCGGCGCCCAGCTGGATGCGCGGGATTACGACATCGGCCACAGCATCAGCCAGGACGAGCTGCACGATGCAGTCGCGTGGCTGAACGGCGACTGAGCGCGCACACGCGTGGTCAGTGACACTGCGCGACACAGGCCTCCCCCATCGACTCCGCCGGGCGTCATACCTCGTGGCTTGGAAGCTGCATCATCCAACGGGTGTCACAATGGCATTAACGAGGAGGAAGTATGACGGATCGCAGCAGACACATGTCGGACGAAGCGCGCGATGAGAACCCCGGCGCGGGTGAGCAGGCGGGTGAAGGCATCGGCGGCATCGGCGGCACGCTCGCCGGCGCCGGAATCGGTTCGATCGCGGGCCCGGTAGGCACGATCATCGGCGGCATCGCCGGTGCAGTCGGCGGCTGGTGGGCGGGCGAGAAGGCCGGCCGTGCGATAGAGGACATGGGCGATCACGACGATGAATACCGTCGTCATCACACGACGGCTGGCCGCTCCGATCTCGAATATGACGAAGCACGGATCGGCTACGGCGTGGGCCATATTGCCGGTCGCAATCCGGACTACAAGGGCCGGGCGTTCGACGATGTCGAGCCGGACCTGCGTCGCGGCTGGCGGTACGAGAACCGCGACTATGACAGCATGCGGCCCTACGTCCGCTACGGCTACGAGCACACGTCGCGCGGACACGACTAATCTGCGAGAGTGGGAGTGGGACGGGAGAGTGCATGCTGTGAGGAGGGTGGGCACGGGCAGCGCCCGGGCCCGCCACACCCGCTCCCACTCCTCTCAGCTACCGCACTGCTGGCGTCATCATAGTTCGCGCGAGCGTACCCTGATCAATCCTTCCTGCGCGACGGACGCGACCAGCAGCCCATCCCGGGTGTAGATACTACCACGAGCGAAGCCGCGCGCACCCGCCGCTGCGGGACTGTCCATCGTATACAGCATCCAGTCATCAGCCCTGAACGGGCGGTGGAACCAGATCGAGTGGTCGAGCGTGGCCGCCTGCAGCTCAGGACTGCGGATGCCGAGTGCATGTGGCTGCACGGTGGTGGCGAGGATGCCGTAGTCCGATGCGTAGGCGAGGGCCGCCTGGTGGCTGATGGTGTCGTCGGGCATTTCGCCGATTGCACAGAGCCACATGTGTCGGATGGGCTCGCGTGGCGAGTCGTCGAACGGATCCATGTCCACCACCCGGAAGTCGAACGGTCGGTCCTGTGTGAGCACATCGCGGACCGACTCGGGGATCCTGTGCGCGTTCTCGCGGATGTAGGCGATCTCGGGCTTGAGGTCACGTGCGGACGTTACGTCCGGCATTTCCGACTGATGCTCGAGTCCTTCCTCGAGCCGGTGGAACGACGCCGACATATTGAACACCGCCTGCCCATGCTGGATGGCGGTGACGCGCCGCGTCGTGAAACTCTTCCCATCACGCAGACGATCGACGAAATAGACGATCGGCGCCTCCAGGTCACCCGGCAGGATGAAGTAGCCGTGCATGGAGTGCGCGAAGCGATCCGGCTCCACGGTCCGCTGTGCGGCGACGAGCGCCTGTGCCATCACCTGGCCGCCAAAGACGCGGCCGCTGCCGATGTCGCGATTACGGCCGCGGTATATGTTGAACTCGATAGGCTCGAGGTCGAGCAGATCGAGCAGGTCCTCTATGTTGTAGCTCATGCCCCTCCCCGTCCGGACGCGGAACCCACTCTGCAGAACGGCTGACCGGGGCATGATAATGTCCCGGGCGCAGGGTGTATAGCCTCGCGCCCGGGACATGGCACTGCGTCTCTGAGCCGTTCTGCAGAGTGGGTTCCGCGTCCGGCTGCCGCTGTCAGGGCACGACGGCTTCCGCCGGAGCCACCTCCATCGACCTGTCCGTGCGATCACGGAACGCAAGGACGAAGAACACAAGCACTGCGGCCGCGAACGCCGCGGGGATGTACCAGAAGTCCCGCCACTGCTCGAGCGTGAGCGACGTCGCATCGCCGAGCACGCGCGCATAGACGTTGCCCGCGATCTGCGCGCCGATCAGCATTCCCACGCCGTAGGTAATAAGTACGAAGAAGCCCTGCGCCTGACCGCGTATCGCGGGCGACGACTTCTTGTCCACGTAGATCTGGCCGGTCACGAAGAAGAAGTCGTAGCAGATGCCGTGCAGCAGGATGCCGGCGGCGATCATCCAGAAGATCGCGTCCGGAGCGGCGAGCGCGAACAGCACGTAGCGCAGCACCCAGGCGCCCATCCCGGCGGCGAGCATCCACTTGACGCCGAGCCGCGCGAAGAAGAGCGGCATGAGCACCATGAACACCGCCTCCGACATCTGCCCGAGCGTCTGGGTCGCTGCGATACGTTCGACGCCGGCATCGACCAGGAAGATCTGCGTAAAGTTGTAGTATGCGGCGAGAGGTATGCACAACAGCAGTGATGCCGCTATGAACACGTAGAATGAGCGGCTGCCGAGATGGTCGAGCGCATCGAGGCCGACGATGCTGCGCACCGACATCCTCTGGCCTGCCGCACGGGGGGGCGTATGCGGCAGCGTGAATGCATAGAGCCCGAGCAGGATGCTGGCGACGGCCGTCGTATAGAGCGGCGCCGCCGTCTGCTCCGGAACGCCTCCTGCCACGAACCGACCGAGCACAAAGCTGATGAACAGGCCCGCGACGATCCAGCCGATCGTGCCGAATACGCGGATCAGCGGGAACTGCTTTTCCTGATCGCGGATGTGGTGGAACGCGAGCGAGTTCGACAGCCCGAGCGTCGGCATGTAGCACAGGTTGTAGAGCAGCAGCAGCGTGATGAACAGGCCCGGCGACTGTACGGCGCCGGGCACGAACAGCATGATCGCGCCGCCCGCCAGGTGCAGCACGCCGAGCACTTTTTCCGTCGCAAAATAGCGGTCTGCTACGAGGCCGAGGAAGAACGGCGCGACGATCGCGGCGATGGGGTTCACGGTGAACGGCCAGTGCGTGAGCGACTCCATGCCGTTATTCGACATAAAGACCGCGACCGTCGTGTACCATGCGCCCCAGATGAAGAACTGCAGGAACATCATGGTGCTCAGGCGTGCGCTCATGACAGCACCCCGCGGCGCGCGTTGCGCACGGAATCCGCGCATCGATCAGCGTATCTGCGGACTCGCACGCTCATGGGAGCACCCTGATGCGGATGTTACGGAACGCGACCCAGTCGCCGTGGTCCTGGAGTCCGATATGGCCTCGGGCTGCGGTGCCGTATGAGGGCCACTCGATGAACTTGCTGTTCGCGACGCGCTGCTTCCAGTCGTCGCTGCCCAGCTCATACTCGACGACCTTCTGCCCGTTGAGCCAGTGCTCGACGTGATTGCCGTCCACGACCAGGCGCACACTGTTCCACTCGCCGGCTGGCCTCACTACGCCCTCGGGGGCCGGGTGCAGACCGTAATTCGCGCCGGCAGCGGTCAGCCGCGAGCCGCCATCGGCGTGGCCGGCATCATCGAGCACCTGCATCTCGGGCGCGCTGTAGTAGATCGGGTCGTCAGACTCGATCGCGCGATAGAACACACCGCTGTTGCCACGCGGTCGCACCACCCAGTCGAGAGCCAGCTCGAAGTCGCCGTACTGCTCCATCGTGACGATGTCACCCGCATCCGCAACGCGCGTCAATGCGCCATCGACAGCCTGCCAGCCGTCGGGCATGTCACTCCGGTTGTAGCCGCGCCAGCCGCCGGTCGAGCTGCCGTCGAACAGCAGGTGCCAGCCCTGCTCCACCTCCTCCGGGGTCAGCGAGTTGGCGCGGCGCGCATCGCCCGCAGTCGCGGCGGCCGCGCGCTCGTCGGCCGCGGCTGCGCCGTCCGCGCCCGCCGCGTCGCCGGCGTCAGCCACGTCGCTGTTCCCCGGCGCACAGGCAGCGGTCACGAGCGCGAGCACGGACACGGTCACCAGCAGGTCTCTTCTCTTCCGCATCAAGGACTCTCCCGCGCATGGCGTTGATGTTCCGGTATTGCACGCGATCGGACGTGCGTCCGCCGCGGCCTGCACTCCGTCGAATCAGCACAGCTGGCACAGGGGCGGCGTCAGAGACCCCAGCCCGCACGATACTCACGCGTGAGGTACTGGTTCGCGTCCTCATCATTCGTGATGCGCATGGCGGCGGGATCGAACACAATCTTCTTTCCCTGCCCTGCCCTGAGTGCGACGATCCCGAGCAGCATCACTTCCGTGAGCGGTGCGGCGTACTCGAAGGGGCTGGTCGCCTGTGTCTCGCGCTTGCACGCGCGGATCCAGTTCGTCTCATGATCGTCGCCGATGCGCGGGTACGTCGCGGGCACGGCCTTCGCCTGCTCCATCAGGGGCTCCGGGAAGAGCCGCGGGTTGCGGCCGTACGTCTCGTGCATGAGCACGCCCCACTCACCGATGTACATCACGCCGCCCTCGCGGTTGAGCGCGAGGTCGTCCGGCAGCATCGCGTGGCGCGGCGGCATGAGCCCGCCGTCATACCAGTTCACGCGGACCGGCGGCTGCATGCCGCGCGCGGGGAACTCGTAGTGAGCCGTCATCGCCAGCGGATACGTCGCCGGACTCTCGCGCGGCCCGCCGAACGGCGTCGATGTCGCCTCGACACTGATCGGATAGCCGAGGCCGAGCGCCCAGTACGGGTGATCCAGCAGGTGCGCGGCCATGTCGCCGAGCGCACCGACGCCGAAGTCGACCCAGCCGCGCCAGTTGAACGGGTGATAGATGGGATGATACGGCACGTCCGCGGGGCCGAGGTAGAGATCCCAGTCGAGTGTATCCGGCACGCGATAGTCCGCCGCCATTGCCGCTGCAGTCGCCTGTGCGATCGCGCGCGAGTTCCAGCTGGTGCGCGGCTCGGTCGTCGAACCGTTCGCGTCCTGCAAAGCGGCATATTCGAGCGGCCGTGCGACGCCCTGCGGCCAGATAGGACGATTCGTCCAGATATGGACCTCGCGCACCGGCCCGATCACGCCCGCCTGGATCCATTCGTTGATCAGGCGCGCCTCATCCATGGAATGGCCCTGATTGCCCATCTGCGTCACGACGCCCGTCGCGCGCGCCGTTCCAGCCAGGACGCGCGACTCGTGCACGGTCGCAGTGAGCGGCTTCTGCACGTAAACGTGCCTGCCCATCTTCATCGCCATGTCGGCGATCACTGCGTGCGTGTGGTCCGGCGTCGCGATCACGACCGCATCGATGTTCTTCTGCTTCTCGAGCATCTCGCGGAAGTCCGTGAAGCGCCGCGCCTTCAGATACGCCTCCTTCAGCGCAACCCCCTTCGGCCGCTCCTTCCCGTCGCCATCCTTCTGTTTGGACTCCAGCTGCCGCTCGACGTACGGAAAGTCGACATCGCAGATCGCGACAATATTCTCCGCCGTCATGTTCTCAGCGTTCGACATGCCCATACCACCCGCACCGATGATCGCGATGTTGAGCTTCGCACTCGGCGCGACGTGATGCGGCCCGCCAAGGACATGACGCGGGACGATCATCGCACTCATGGCTGTGGTGGCGCCGGCGACGAAGGTGCGCCGGGACATCGAGCTGGCCGACCACTCCGGGGCGTCCGCTGCGTCGGCGGCGTCCTTGGCGTTCGCGGGAGACCTGGAGTTGAGGGGCTGGGTCATGATGGCTCCGGCTGGGTGGAGGACTGGATTTGATTCGAGGAAAATCCGCACGCGCACGCGCACGCGCACACGCACGCGGGAGAAATCGGGGACAGGGCCCACCTGGACATTCCGGCGCCCAGTATCACGGTTATCATCTATCGTGCATGCATCGCGGAGGGTACATGGACGCTCTGTTCAATCACGAGAAGCTGGAAGTTTATCACGTCGCTCGGCTGTTCAACCAGGAAGTCCGCGACCTCCTGGACACCCTGCCGCGCGGGCACGCGGACTCGCGAGACAACCTAAAGCGCGGCGCGATGTCCATAACGCGAAACATCGCTGAAGGCTCGGGCAAATGGACAATCAAGGACAAGGTCAACTTTTATCATATCGCGCGAGGCTCGGCCACCGAGTGCGCCGCGTGTCTCGATGAACTGGTGGATTTTGATCTCATGCCTCAGGAGCGGATCCGGGCGCCGAAGCAGGCCCTCTTCCGCGTTGTCGCCATGCTCACGGCCATGATCCGCTCACTTGAATCGCGCACCGGTACCGACATGAGTCGCTGACGCGTCGACCAACAGCGTTGCTCGTGCGCTTCGGCCGTTTGGCCCGTCCGCGGAGCAGTTCCCGCGTGCGCGTGCGCGTGCGAGTGCGCGTGCGGCCGTTGAGTAGTTGCCGTGGGGACGGATCGTTGACCCGCAATAGTCCACTCCTACGGCTTCCACGTGCCCTTCCCCACTTTCGGCACGTACTCGTCCAACCCTTTCCCCGGGAACCTCAGCGTCTTCCCTTCCTCAGCGCTGCGGTACGCCGTCATCAGCAGCTTCACGACTTCCAGTCCGTCGTCGAATGTGAGATCGGGCTTCTCGCCGCGGCGGAAGGCACGCACGAAGTGGCGGTCCTCCGCTTCATAGCCGTACGCGACCCATTCCTCGGCGACGACGGGCATCTGCCCGACTTCCGCGTTCTGCTTTTCCACCAGGTCCTCGCCCGCGGGGCCCTTGACCTCGCGACTGAAGAACAGCTTGAGGCCGCTGTCGAGCGTGTTCCACGACATCGAGTACTCGGGCCCGAGCAGCTCCGCGGACAGGCGGAGGCCGGCGCCGACGTAGCTCCATGATGTCGTCGCCTCGCCGAGCACGCGCTGGCCGTCGGCGGTCTCGAACTCGATCATTACACTCGCGAAGTCTTCCGACGGTCGCTTCGTGTAATCGACTTCGCGACCCATTGTCTTCGCCAGCTGCTTCGCGTAACGCGGCTGGGTCCATTTGAGACTCGCGATGTGGCCGGTGACACGGACGGGCTTCAGCGTCGCGCGCGCGGCGCCTGGCTCGGTCAGCAGGTGACGGACGACCTCCACCGAATGGCACATCATGTCGTTCAGGACGCCGCCGCCCTGGAGATTACCCTGCCAGAACCAGGGCATGTGCGGGCCGCTGTGCTCTTCGGCGGCACGCGCCAGGTAGGGTCGGCCGGTGAGCGCGGCGCCGCGTGCCCAGAGCAACTTGCGGCCGGTCTCGACCTGCGGAGCGAACAGCTGGTTTTCCAGGTAACCATGATTGAGCTTGACGCTCTTCACGAGCTGCAGCACGCGCTTCGCTTCGCCGACGTTACGCGCCAGCGGCTTCTCACATGCGATGCCGCGCAACTCGCCGCGGCCGCTCCGTATCGCGTCGACGATCTCTTCGACGTTCTCGACGCGGGCCTGGTTCGGTCCGCACAGCCAGATCGCATCAATGCGCGGATCGGCGACCATGTCGCCGATCGAGCGGAACGCGCGTGCGTCGCCTACGTCGAGCTCGCGAGCGAGCGCGGCCGCGGCTTCCGCATTCTTCCGCGTAGGACTGTAGATACCGAGGACGTCCGCGTCGCGAACGCCCGTGAACGCGCGCAGGTGGAACTGCGTATTGAAGCCGCTGCCAATGAAGCCGATGCCCAGACGGTCGCTCATGCCCGACCCTCCATCACGTCATAGCTGACGCCGAGCTTGTCGAGCGCCTCCTGCGGGCAGCCCTGCCACTGCGCGACGAACTCGTTGCCGCGGAACTCCAGGTCCTCGTAGCCGATCCGGCTCGAGAAGAACCCCGCGGCCGTCATGTCGCGGAAGCTGTTGAAGAAATCGACACCATCCTCCATCTCCGCCGGCGCACGCGCTGGCCAGGCAATGTCGTCGAGCACGGCACGCCGGTCGGGCTCGGACGCGTCCGCGAATGCGACGCCGTAGCGACGACCCGATTCGGCGTCGAGCCACGCCAGCCCGTCGCGAAACCGCTGCTGCCGTGACTCGGACGACTCATTCAGCATGAAGTCCATGAATTCCGGCACCAGCGCATCCGTTGCACTGCCCGACTTCTCGTCGGCCGGAATGACCATGTCGGACAGGAGTCGAACGGTGCGCCACTCGGACGGTGTGAAGAACTGCGGCTCGAGCGGCAGGCCCGAGAGCTCATCGACCTGGAGCGCGGCGCGGCCAATGTCCTGGAGGCTGCAGCCGAGCGAGCCGGCCAGCGGCACGAGGGCCATCAGGCGCAGCGCCTCGCGGCGCGTCATGTTACTCATGCCAGCTCCTCCCATTCATCAGATCCTCCCCTGCGTGCGCTGCTCCATGATGTAGTCGCTCGCGCGCCAGGCGAGCGCCATGATGGTCCAGGTAGGATTCTTGTCCGCCTGCGATACGAACGGCGCACCATCGACGGCGAACAGATTCGCTACGTCGTGCGCCTGGCACCAGCCGTTCAGCACCGACGTGGACGGGTCGTCGCCCATGCGTGCGCCACCCAGCTCATGGATGATGCGGCCGCCGGTCGCGATGCCGTAGCCGTTCTCGCGCGTCGGCATGGGCGAGAACACCGTTCCGCCCATGTGCTCGATGATCGCGCGGAAGGTCTCCTGCATGTGTCTGACCTGGTTGATCTCGTGGTCGCTCCACTGCCAGTGGAAACGCAGCACCGGGATGCCGAAGCGGTCCTTCACCTCGGGATCGAGCTCGGCGTACGACTGCTCGTTCGGGATCATCTCGCCGCGCCCGGAGAAGCCGACCGTCGTGCCGTAATACTGCCGGTACTGCTTCTTCAGATCGACACCGTATCCGCCACCGGGCGGATAGCGATGTATACCCCCCATGAAGCCTGCCCCCGGCTCGCCGAGGCCGCCCCATACCTCGATGTGGTAGCCGCGCGGGAAGTCGAGCTTCGAGTTGTCGAGCCACCAGGGCATGTAGACGTGGCCGCCCTGCACGCCGCGCTCGTTGTGCGGTATGTGGTTCTCCATCGCCGGAATGAAGCCGGCCACATCACTGCCGGTAGTATCCGTGAGATACTTCCCGAGCATGCCACTGGTGTTTGCGAGCCCATCCGGGAACTGCGACGACTTCGAGTTCATCAGGATGCGCGTGGACTCGAGCGCGCTGGCCGCGAGGATCACGACGCGGGCCTGCACGTGCTCGTCGACACCGGTATTCGCATCGATGAACGAGACGCCGCTGGCGCGTCCTGCGGAATCGAGCGTCACCTCACGCGCCATGGCATGTGTCCGCAGCGTGAGTCGGCCCGTCTCGAGCGCCGGTGCAATGAGCACGTTCGTGCTGGAGAAGTTCGAGTTCGTCTGACACCCGCGGTTGCAGTGGCCGCAGTAGTGGCACGCCGCACGGCCGTTCAGCGGCTCCGTCAGGATCGACAGGCGACCGGGGATGCACGTGATGGCGAGGTCGTTGCACGCCTTCTTGACGAGCAGCTCGTAGCACCGCGGCTTCGGTGCCGGCTGGAAAATGCCGTCGGGATCGTTCGGCAGCCCTTCGCGGCTGCCGAAGATGCCGATCAGGCGGTCGAGCCGGTCGTAGTACGGCCCGATGTCGTCATAGCCGATCGGCCAGTCATCGCCGAGTCCATCCAGCGACTTGCGACGGAAGTCGTCCGGACCGAACCGGAGCGAGATGCGGCCCCAGTGGTTCGTGCGACCGCCGACCATCCGGGCGCGCCACCAGTCGAAGCGCGTGCCATCGGCGCGCGTGTACGGCTCGCCCTCGATATTCCAGCCGCCGATGCAGGCATCGAACTCGCCGAACGGCCGGTCGGGGGTCGAGCCGCCACGACGCGGCGACGAATAGTTGGGGCGGAGCATGGCCGAGTCGTCGCTCGTATTGTCCCACGGCCCGCCGGCCTCGAGCATGATTACGTTCGCGCCCGCCTGAGTGAGCGCGTAGGCGGCCATGCCGCCGCCCGCTCCCGAGCCGACGATACATACGTCGTATACGGTTCGCTGTTGCATCATTCGCATCCGCTGAAGGGATCGCCCGGCGTAACCGCCCCCGGACCCGGCTTCACTTTGAGTTTACGTCTCGACCAGCCATCGTGATGTCCCATTGATTTGCTGGATCTGGTCGTGTATGCGTCGACTCTGCTCGCTTGTGGGCCGTTTCCATGGCTGAATGCGGCTTTTCCGCCAAAGTGAAGCCAGGTCCGGTCAGTTGTTGTTGATATCGGATAGGTATGCGTAGCTCGAGCGAATCGACGACAGCGCATCCGCCGGCCGGTCGTGCTCGACAAAATGATGGCGCACGCCGGAGGCATTCGCGGCGGCGATGACGTGCGCGAAATCGATCGAGCCACTGCCGACGTCCACCATCTCATGATCCGGCGCCCCGCCGGAGTCCTTGAGGTGCGTCATCGTGAAGCGGCCGGGGAACCGCACCAGATAGTCCACTGCATCGAAGCCAGCCCGCGTGATCCAGTATATGTCCAGCTCGAAGTCGACCAGGTCGGGATCGGTCCCGGCGAGCAGCACATCGAATGGCACGACGTCGGCGATGCGGGTGAACTCGAAGTCGTGATTGTGATAGGCGAAGCGGAGCCCGGCACTGCGCGCCCGCCGTGCCTGCTCGTTGAAATCCGCTGCAGTACGCTTCCAGTCGTCGACTGTGCGGCGCTCCTGCGCCGCGAGCCACGGGACGGTGACATAGGTGTGACCGATCGCGGCTGCATCCTGTGCGACGCGTTCCCAGTCGCTCTGCATCTGGTCGAGTCCGATATGCGTCGACGGCGCTGCGAGCGAGTGGCGCTCGAGCAGCGCGGCGATCTGCGCAGGCGTGCGGTCGAAATACCCTGCGAACTCGACCTCGCGGTACCCGATCTCGGCGACGCGCGCGAGCGTGCCCTCGAGATCGCGCCGCATTTCGGTGCGCACCGTGTACAACTGCAGACCCACACGCTCGATGCGCGCGCGTGTCGCGGCCGGAGCGCACCCGGGCCGGATGAGGGCACCGATGGCGGCAGTGCCGAGCGTTGCCAGAAACGATCTTCGGGTGGGGGTCACGGGTCCAATATCGGCGGGGGATATCGGGAACGCAAACGGCCCGCGAGGACGATACCGCACCGGGGGGCCGCCGCTGCGCCGGTGCGCGGCGGCGGGTCGGGGATCTGCCGCTCCACCGGTGCGGTAAATGCAACGCCGGGTGAGGGTTGGCATTCGGTAGTCTGCAGCATGGGAGGTTTCGGTGAGAGCGGTTTGCTGGCATGGCACGGAGGACGTGCGGGTCGACACGGTGCCCGACCCCGAGATCCTGGATCCGCGCGACGCGATCGTGAAGATCACGTCCACGGCGATCTGCGGATCCGACCTGCACCTCTACGACGGCTTCATGCCGATGATGAAGGAGGGAGACATCATCGGACACGAGCCGATGGGTGAGGTGGTGGAAGTCGGCAGCGCGGTGAGGAACCTGAGACAGGGCGATCGTGTGGTGGTGCCGTTCACGATCTCGTGCGGCAGCTGCTTCTTCTGCCAGCGTTCGCTGTACTCACATTGCGACAATACGAATCCGAACGCACCGGCTGCGGAGAAGATGATGGGTCATTCACCGGCCGGGCTCTTCGGTTATTCGCACATGCTGGGAGGGTACGCGGGTGGTCAGGCGGAATACCTGCGCGTGCCGTTTGCCGACGTGGGGCCGGTGAAGATCGAAAACGGCATTGCCGACGAGAAGGTTCTGTTCCTGTCCGACATCCTGCCGACGGGGTGGATGGCGGCCGAGAACGCGGACATCGAGGAGGGCGACACGGTCGCCGTGTGGGGCGCGGGTCCGGTGGGCCAGATGGCGATGATGAGCGCCCGGCTGATGGGTGCAGCACGCGTCATCGCGATCGACCGCGTTCCGGAACGGCTCGAGATGGCGCGTCAGCACAATCGCGCGGATACGATCGACTTCGATCACGAGAGCGTGTCGGAACGGCTGATGGAGCTGACAGGCGGACGCGGTCCGGACCGCTGCATCGATGCGGTCGGCACCGAGGCGCATGGCACCGGTTTTGTCGACTCCGTGATGGACAACGTGAAGCAGAAGGTCAGGCTGGGGACGGACCGCGCGCATGCGCTCCGGGAGGCCATTATCAACTGCCGGAAGGGCGGAACGGTATCGATCCCGGGCGTCTACATCGGCATGGTCGACAAGATCCCGGTCGGTGCGGCGATGAACAAGGGCCTGACGCTGAAGACGGGACAGACGCATGTGCAGCGTTACACGAAGCCGCTGCTCGAGAAAATCCAGCAGGGCGAGATCGATCCGTCATTCGTCATCACCCATCGCCTGCCGCTCGAGGAAGCGCCCGACGCCTATCTCACATTCCGCGACAAGCAGGACGGCTGTATCAAGGTGGTTCTTACGGCCTGACGAATTCGGGATCGAGATCGGGATCGTGTCCGGGATCGGGATCGGGACCTGCGCAGGACCCGATCCCCCACACGAACACGATCCCGATCCGGTCCCGAGTTCGTTCTTCAGGCCTCGACGAGGAGCGGCACGGCCTCGTGCAGCCGCACTTCACGCGTCTGGCGTACGCGGTTGATGAGGCGCTGGATGAGACCGGGCTCGATCGGCGCTCCCGTGGTGTCGATGAGGAGCTGCGCGAGCTCGATCACATCCTGGTTCAGCATGCGGACGCAGCCGTGTGATGCGGCCGTGCCGATGCTGCTCTCGGCATTGGTGCCGTGAATGTAGTACGTGGGCTCCTTGAAGAAGATCTTCACGCGCCCCATTGGATTCTTCGGGTCGCCCGGCTCACGTACCTTCTCGTCCTTCGCCCAGTCGGAATCGGGTGGTACCCAGCGCGGATTCCAGATCATGTGCTGCACGGAATACGATCCGCGCGGCGTCGGGTGCTCGGCCGTGCCGACCGCAACATTGTACGACTCGATCACGCTGCCGTTCTCCTCGACGTACAGCTTGCGCTCGCTGATGTCGATGCGCATGCGAACCGCTGCTTCTTCGAACGACATCGTGGCCGACGCACCGTCATCCTGCTGCGGCCGGGTGCTCATGAACGCCACACCCGTGATCACCAGGAGGACCGCGACGATCGCGCCCACATGCCACTTCCTCATGTCAACTGCTCCTGCTGCTGCGATTCCGTGGAGCCGCCTAACGGCTTACTACACCGCCAGATAGTGCAGGATCGGGACCAGAACGGAGTACAGCGTGCCGACTTACTCCACGCCGAGCCAGACCCCGGCCGCCAGCGCGATGGCGGCGACGGCCCAGACCTTCAGCATGAACGGCAGCACGAAACGGAGCCAGCGGTCGTAAGGCACGCCGGCGATGGCGAGCATTCCGATGATGACGGGGTTCGTGGGCACGAGGATGTTAGTGAAGCCGTCGCCGAACTGGAATGCGAGGACGGCGACCTGGCGGGAGACGCCGACGACGTCGGCGAGCGGCGCCATGATCGGCATTGTGACATACGCCTGGCCGCTGCCTGACGGGATCAGAAAGTTGGTCAGCGTCTGCACGACGAGCATGCCGACAGCGGCCAGTGACGGCCCCATGGTCTGGAGAGGAATGGAGAGGCCGTGGACGATGGTGTCGATGACCCCGCCATCATCGAGCACCACCTGGATAGCGCGGGCGAAGCCGATGAGGAGAGCGGTCATCGTGAGCTCGGCGGCGCCGGTGCCGAACGCGCGGGCGGCGCGGTCCCCGTCGATGCGGCCGACGAGGGCGAGCGCGAGGGCGAGGGCGAGGAACAGGGCACTCATCTCGACGAGGTACCAGCCCAGGCGCGTGAGACCGTAGATGAGCACGGCGAGAGTGATCGCGACGGCGACGAGCGCGAGGCGGTGTGTGCCGGTGAGCATCGTCGTTTCGTGCGCGGTGCTCGCGGCAGGCGGGGGTATATCGGCGACCAGGCTGCGTGACGGATCGTTCTTCACGCGCGTGGCGTAACGCCACAGGTGGTGCACGCCGATCGGGACGAACACGGCGGAGAGCACGAGGCGATACCACAGCCCGGATGCAGGCTGGAGACCGGCGACATCCTGGGCGATCAGCACGGTAAACGGGTTGATGGTCGCGACGCCGTATCCGACGGCGTAGCCGATCGTCACGATCGCCACACCGGTGAGGGCGTCGTAACCGAGTGCGAGCGCCAGTGCGACGAGGACCGGAATGAACGGCAGGTATTCTTCGGCCATGCCGATGGTACTGGAACCCGCCATGAAGATGAGCACACCGCCGATCAGCAGCCACAGCGGGCGATGTCCAAGCCGGCGCAACGCGGCGCCCAGGAGTGCGTCGATCGCGCCGGTCTCGCGCAGCACGGCGAAGGCGCCGCCGATGATGAAGACGAAGAAGATGATCTCGGCCGCCGCCTCGAGGCCGCGCGGCACGGCCGTAAAGACGGTGATGGGCGAAAGCGTCGGGTGCTCGGGCGTCGCCTCATAGCTCCCCGGCACGACCTGCATACGGCCATGCTCGTTCTCGACGCGCTCATACTGGCCGGCCGGCAGCACATAGGTGAGCAGGAGGGCGAGGACGATCATGCCGAACAGCAGCACGAGCGTGTGCGGGACGCGGGACCGTCGCGGCTCTGACGTCATCGTTGGCCTCGAATGTGGGAGCGATGCACCACACCATGGGCCGGCACGGACCCCGAAATCAAGGGCCGCGCAGTCTGGCCCGATCCCTGCTCTGCACGTCGGCATGGTTGCCGCTCTCGCCGTCCGGATTCGAGCGATCCTCGCTCATGACGTGCTTCGCTTCGCGATGCTCGTGGCGGCGGCGGCCTTCCTGCTGGACTGGGCGACCAAGTCGTGGGCGCTGGAGACGCTCGAGCACGCGGCCATGCCGCTCGGCTCCCTGATGCTCGGAGTCGAGCGGAACGACGCACTGGCATTCTCCACCGGCTCGGGGCACCTGCCCGCCGCCGTGGTCGTGGCGCTGCGCCTCGCGGCGCTGGCGGGCGCCGTGTATCTGTGGCTGCGCGTCGGCACGCGAAGTCGTCGGTTGGCTGCCGGCTTCGCGCTGCTGGTCGCCGGCGGCTCAGGCAACGCAGCCGACATGCTGTTCCGGGGCGGCGCGGTCGTGGACTTCATCCACGCCGGACCGTTTCACGTACGCGGCGAACTGGTGCACGCAGGCATCGTGTTCAATGCAGCAGACGTCGCTATCCTGCTCGCCATCGGCCTGCTGGCTCCACTGATCCACGAGTGGTCGGCCGGCAGTCAGCGTCGCATAGCGAACTGGGAGGAGCGATTCCTCCGGCACCTGCGGGGCGGCAGCGACGCACCGCCGCCCGGCGACGCCCGGCCGTGACGCGCCGCTCACCGCCGCCCGGCGACGCCCGGCCGTGACGCCAGCGCCACGACGCGGCAAGTCGGAACCGCCATCGACATCGGCCGCGCCGGCTGCGGCCGACCCTCCCAGAGCTGCGCGCGGCCCGCAGCGTGTCGCGTGGCTGCTCGATGACGTCATCCGCATCCCCGGCACGAACCTGCGCTTCGGAATCGACCCGCTTCTCGGCCTCCTGCCGGGCGGCGGCGACCTCGCCGGCGGTGTCCTCTCCGGCTACATCATCCTCGCGGCGGCGCGTGCCGGCGCCCCATCATCGGTGCTCGTGCGGATGGGCCTGAACGTGGTTGTCGACGCCGTCGTGGGGACGGTACCGCTGCTCGGCGATCTCTTCGATGCCGGCTACAAGGCCAATCGCCGGAACGCGGCACTGCTCCAGCGCTACGTCGCGGCGCCGGCGCCGGTGCAACGGAGCAATCGTGCAGTACTGGTCCTGGTGCTGACTGCGCTGGCACTTGTGCTCATCGGCGCGGCCGCCCTCGGCATCCTCCTGCTGCGGTGGCTCATAGGCCAGTTCTGACCGTTCGCCGCACCTTGCCGGCGACGACCCGGGCTGATCCTTCAGGGCGGCAAACCCGCGGGCAATGTCGCGCGTGTCCTGGCAGGCCGTGGGGCTGCGTCGCCTGAGCGAAGCAACCTTCCGGACGGTCGACCTGTCGAAGGAACGGGTATCCTGTCGCACGTCAGCGCCCATCTACACCTTCTCATGACCCGGAGGCGGCCATGCCCCGCCCTGAGCTCTGGCAGGACGCGCGCTACGCATTCCGCACGCTGTCGAAGCAGCCGGCATTCGCGCTGGCCGCGGTCCTGGCCCTCGGATTGGGGACGGGAGCCGCGACGGCGGTGTTCAGCCTCCTCGATGCCGTAGTGCTCCGTCCTCTGCCGTACGACGAGCCGGCGCGTCTGGTGATGCTCTGGGACACGCGGCCGTCCGAGGAGCGCATGCACGACCAGCTGTCTCCCGTCACCGCGCTGGATTACCGTGCGCAGACGCATGTCTTCGAGGACCTCGCCGTCTGGTGGCGACCGGAAGCGAATCTTGTGGATGACGCGGGCGAGCCGATGCGGGTGAGCACCGTCGAGGTGAGCGAGAACCTGTTCGATGTGCTGGGCGTACGCGCCGCCGTTGGCCGCACGTTCGAACGCGATTCGACGCTGCACGGCGAGCCGGCGGAAGTCGTGATCAGTGATGCGTTGTGGCGCTCGCGGTTCGGTGGCAGCTCTGATGTGCTCGGCCGCACGGTGCGCCTCAACGGCTTCAGCTACGCGATAGTGGGCGTGATGCCTCCGGGCTTCGAGTTCCCGGACCGGACGGCGGTGTGGCAGCGGCTCAACTGGCCGCTCGCGCAGCACAGCCGCCATGCACACTTCATGGAGGCGGTGGCGCGGCTGCGCCCCGGTATCACCGCGGCCGCCGCAACGGCCGAGCTCGAGCGGCTCGCATTGCGGCTGGGCGAGGAGTTCCCGGCATCGAACGCGGACTGGTCGGCGCGCGCAGTCCCGCTGCGCACCGAGCTGGCCGGCATGTTCCAGCCGGGTCTGATCGCGCTGTTCGGCGCATCCGGCCTGCTCCTGCTGATCGCGTGCATCAACGTCGCCAACCTTCTGCTCGCGCGCGCCGGCGCACGAGCGGGCGAAGTTGCGGTGCGGAGTGCCCTCGGCGCGACACGATCCCGGCTCGTGCGTCAGTTCCTCATCGAGAGTCTGGTCCTTGCCCTTGCCGGGACCGTACTCGGTCTGCTCATCGCGACGTTCGCCGTCCGCGGCTTTCTCGCCTGGTCGCCGATCGAAGTCCCGATGGCCGACGGCGTGGGTGTGAATGGTGTCGTGCTCGCCTTCACCGCACTCGTCGTGCTGCTCACCACACTGCTTTTTGGTCTGATTCCAGCGCTCCGGGTGTCGGGAGCCAACCTCCAGGACGTGCTGCGCGATGAGATCCGCGGTGCGGCGGGGTCGCGACACGGAGCACGCTCGCGCGGCGCACTCGTCATTGCCGAGGTCGCACTCGCCGTTGCGCTCCTCGCCGGCGCGGGACTGCTCATCCGCAGCGTCGGCGCACTGCTCGGTGAGGAGACGGGTGTCACCGAGACACGACCCATCAGCGTCGACATACAGCTTCCGGAAGCCGAGTACGAGTGGCCGGACGTCGCACGATTCTACGGCCGCCTCGTGACCGAGCTGCGCGACGATCCGCAGATCACGAACGCCGGCGTAACGAACTTCCTGCCGCTCGAGGCCGGCTGGCGCGTGCCTTACGGCGTGCCCGGTGTGCCGACTCCGCCCGACGACCCGCCGATCGCGCAGTACCACACGGTCGACGAAGGCTACTTCGAGACACTCGGTGTGCGCCTCGTCGACGGCCGCTGGTTCGAGGAGCGCGATGATGCGAATGGGCGTCCGGTCGTGATCATCAATGCGGCGCTCGCGGAGCGAGCGTGGCCGGGGCAGAGAGCCGTGGGGCGTACGGTCCTCGGACTGGCGAACGGCATCGGACCGCTCGGACGCCGTCTCGGGTCGGAGAACGAGCACGAAGTCATCGGCGTCGTTGCCGATGTCAGGAATGCGTCAATCACTGCACCGGCTGAGCCGGCGATCTACTCGTCGGTGCGGCAGTTCCCGTTCTACCGGATGTACGTTGTCGCGGATGGTGGCGGCACGGCGGGTCAGCTGCTCGGCCGCATTCGCCACCACGCCCAGCGGCTCGACCCCTCGCTGCCGCTCGGTGAAGCTCGCACGATTGAGCGCGTGCTCGCGCGGCCGACCGATGCGTCGCGGTTCCTGATGCTGCTCATGACCACGTTCGCCGCGCTCGCCCTCGTGCTTGCTGCCATCGGCATTTACGGTATCCTGTCGTTCACCGTGCTCCAGCGCCGTCGGGAGATCGGCGTACGCATGGCACTCGGGGCGCGGCCGGCGGATGTTCTGGGACTCGTCGTGCGACAGGGTGTCATCCTCGGCGCGATCGGCGCGGGCATCGGCCTGCTGCTGGCCATATACGGCGCGCGGTTCCTCGGCTCGCTGCTCTATGGCGTCCGCCCCGTCGACCCGGCGACACTCGCCGGCGTGGTCGCGCTCGTGCTGGTGATCACGGCGGTAGCGTGCATCGCACCCGTCCTGCGGGCCGTTGCAACCAATCCGGTGCAGACCCTGCGGGGCGACTAGAGACGTTGCTGCGGTTCGACCGGAAGGGCGACTCGAGCGGGTGGGGCGATCAGGCCCCTGGCGCAGGTCGTCAGGCCACGGCCAGCGCGGGCACCTCGTGCAGGATGACATCGAAGCGGTCGATGACACGCGCGCGGGCCGTCGCAGCGCTGCCGAAGCACGCGTCGCTGCCGCCGAGACGCGCGATCGCATACAGACTGCCGAACAGCACGCCGTCCGCCCAGCCCACTCGAACAATGCGCGTGCCGATACGGCCGCGGATCTCGAAGCGCTCGCGCGCGGCGTGCGGCTCCGGACGCGTCAGCGTGAAGCGCTCCGGGGAGAGCGCCGGGCCGCGCGAGAGCTGACAGCGCGCAGCTGCGAGGTGAAAGAGAGCACGCGCGGCAAGTGCGTCCTCCTCATCGAACGGGCCCAGCCGGAGCTCGAGATCGAACAGGTCATCCGTGTTGTAGATGTCGGCCAGTCGGTCCAGCAGGCGCTGCAGCTGCTCGGGAGTCATGGTCGCACGGGGCCAGGGTCCGGCGGCATGCGCCTTCGCATGCCTCGGGCGCTCCATCATCGGAGAATGCCGCACCCTCATCGGAGCAGCCGCACCCGTGCCCGTTCGTCAGGCACGGCCGGTGCCGGGCTGCTACACCATCAGTATCGGGGACTTCATCCGGGTGTGAGACAGTAACTTACACCGCTTCGGCCCGCCGTCATCCGCTCCGGCCGCTGCGCCCGCGGTGTTGCGCGGGCGCGACTGTTGTGCACTGACGTGCGTCACATGATCGCTCATGTCCGTCGATCGACATCAACGCCCGGCTCCAACAGCCACACGCGCGGGCCTCGGCCTGCCTGTCACGGAATTCGGCCGCCCGGCTATGCGCTTTGCGATCCGGTCGGCATCACGGCCGACGCCGTGGATCATTACCGACGACATCGCCGACAGGAAGTGGAGACCGACGAAATAGAGACCCGGGACGTCCGCGGCGACTCCGCGATGGTGTCGCGGCTCGATATCGCCGTGCACCGGAATATCGATCCACTCGAAGCCCGGATGGAATCCCGTGCACCAGATGATGTTCGCGGCATCGATCACGGCGTCGCCCGCCACGGGCAGCCCGCCACGGACATTCGTGACCTTCGGAAGTCGCTCAACGCCTGCCGCCGCGAGATCACTCCCCTTCACACGGATGAGCGGACCGCCGACGGCAATGACCTTGCGCCGCACACGCCGGCCGACCGGTGTCGCGACGCTGAGCACACGATGAAACAGAAGGCGGAATACGACGGGCAGGAGAAAGCGTGCAGCGCGGCTATCGATGCGGAACGGCACCTGCCCCGTATCGCGACCGGCAAGCGTCGTCGTATGCGTCCGCGCGACTTCGATCGCGATCTCAGCACCGGAATTGCCGGCACCGACAACGAGCACGGGCCCATCACGGAGCTGCGCGGGGCTGCGGTACTCGCTCGAGTGCAGCTGAACGATGGACGGATCCAGGTCGCGTGCGAATGAAGGTACACGTGGCTTCTGGAAGTTCGCCATCGCAACTACGACGTTGTCCGCCTCGATGACGACGTCGCCTGCAGAGACCCGGAAGCGGCCACCCACCCGTTTCAGGCCATCGACGCGAACGCCCGTGCGGACCGGCAGGTCGAACTCTGCCGCGTACGCCTCCAGGTAGTCTGCCATCGCATCCTTCGTCGGAAACGACCACGGCGCCGCCGGGAAGGTCATGCCATCGAGGCCGTCGAAGCAGGCGGGCGTGAACAGGTGGAGCGAGTCCCAGCGTGCGCGCCAGGAGTCGCCGATCCGCTCGCTGGCGTCGAGTATCACGAACGGCACGCGCCGGCGGGCGAGATGATATCCGACGGAGAGGCCGGCCTGACCGCCGCCAATCACGACCGTGTGAATCCGTTCCGACACGCGCGCGCTTCTCATGATCACCTCCTGGCAGACTGCGATGCTCCACACGCGGCGAATGGCGGCAGCCCCCCACCGCGTGCATCCAGGTGAACACTACGGCATCGGACGACACGTCGAATCGGACACAGTATGTATTTTCGCGGAGTTCATATGGGTAATTCGATGCAGACGCGATGCAGCGAGGCTCTGCAAGGATCGCCCGCACGAAGCCTGGGCGTTGTGCTGACGCGTCCCGTGCGCGAGGATGGCGAGCGTACTCAGTCGCTCGCGGGCACCAGGCCGTGCTCGTACGCCCATGCCGTTGCTGCCGCGCGTGATGTGACCGAGAGCTTGCCGAAGATGTTGCTCACGTGCCGTGCGACGGTCTTCTCACTGATGACGAGAGCGTCAGCGATCGCACGGTTCGTTCTGCCGGTCGCCACGAGTGCGAGCACCTCCAGCTCGCGCGGCGTCAGTCCGTGGCGGGCAGCACGTGCCGTCGATGCGTGCCGTTTTGCTGCGCGGTCCTGCACCGTTTCGACGTCGGTGCGGCGCAGCCGGTCAACGCGCTCGATATCGGGCGCTGCGCCGAGATGTGTGAAGGCGGCGGCGGCCGCATCGAGCTCGAGATCGCCCGCGTCCACGTCGCCGAGCGCGCGGCAGGCGCGGGCGATCAGCACGCGCACGTGTGCGGCGTGCCACATCGCATCCATCTCCTGCCATCCGTTCAACGCGCGACGGAGGCGGACCAGCGCAGCGGAAGCATCGCCGCGTGCGAGCTCGACCGCACCACACGCGTGAGCCACGACGGTACGGTGGATACTCGCGTCACAGCCAGCCGCCGCAGTCTCCAGGTCGCGACAGGCGAGCGCCGCGTCCTCGATATCGCCGGCGGCGAGGCAGATCTCGACGCACGCGGGAAGCAGGCGCGCGCGATGCAGCGTGTCCTGCGTTTCGGCGAGCACGCGACGGATGCCCGCGCGTGCCGCCTCGACGTTTCCCTGCGCGAGGCGCAGCAGCGCGTAACCCGGCTGCGGCTCCCTGCCCCAGCGGCTCGCGTCGCGATATGACTCCTCCGCCGCGACGAAATTCCCCCTCAGCCGATGTACCTCGCCTTGCTGGTAGTGCGCCTGCGCGACCGCCGCGCGGTCCGATGCCTGCTCGCCGCGCTCACAGGCGCGCTTCGCTTCCGCCATGGCCTCGTCCCACGTGCCGCGCAGCTGCATGATCTCGGCGCGGTACGCGAGACACTGGCCCGTGTAGCTGACCATGGTCGGCTGCCGGTCGCACCAGTCCTGAAGAGCGGCCGTCCATTCGCGCGCGCGACCGAGCGCGTGGATGCGACGACATGCGCCGATCATGCTGCAGTAGATGAGGCCCGTGACGGGCGGCGACAGCTCGCCCGTCGCGACCGCGACCATGGACTCGTCCAGCAGCGCCAGCCCCTCCTGGAGGCGCGCCTGCTCGAGGAGTGCGCGTCCCTGGAAATGCACGGCCAGTGCGTGCAGCTCCGCGTCACCGAACGCGGCGGCGATGCGCACTGCTTCTGCCGCCGCCCGTTGCGCCGCTTCGAAGTCGCCGGTAGCCATGTGCTGGTGCAAGAGCGGAAGCAGCAGGTAGCCGTGCTCGACGTGCTCGCCCGGTTCGCGTTCCAGCAGCCGCCGCGCGCGGGCGAACCAGCCGGTGGCCTGGCCGATATCACCCTCGCTGGCCTGGCGGAATCCGATCCAGAATGCGCATCGGGCCGCGCGCGCGGCATCGCCCGCCTCGAGGTGGGCGCGATGGGCGCGGTCCAGAGACATGGTGAAGTCCTGTTCGCGGCCGATCAGGAGTGCGGCCGTCCCCAGTCGAAACAGATCCTCCGCAGCCAGCGGAGTGTCATCGTCCGCAGCGGAGAACGCCGAAAAGGCATCGGCCCAGTTCCGTCGGACATAGGCAGCGCGGGCCCGAGCCAGCGAAGTCGCCGGAGTCATCCTGGATCTCCGGGGAGCTGCGCCGCAGCCGGCGGGGGCGCGCATGCTGCCGCGGGGGCACGCCGTCGGGCCCCGGGTGCGGCGGTGTTCAGCACGGAACGTATTCGGCAGGCGAGCATGAGGACTCCGCGGGACGGTCGATACTCCAAGGTAGGGACGACGGACCGGGACATCAAACATTCTGCTCCAGCTCATCCGCCATGAGCTCGCGTGGTCCGCGAGTTGCCCTGTGAGACCGCGACTTCACGGGAGGAGGAATGTGATAGAGCCGATTCGGGTCGTACAGGGTCGTGCGCGTACGGCGGACGATGACATTGCGCCGTGGATCCGCGGCTTCGCGCGCCTCGGATTTGCGAGTCGCGGCGTCGTATACGTGCTCATCGGGTGGATCGCGCTGCAGGCGGCGCTCGGCCCGACGCAGACAGAGGACTCCAGCGGCGCACTGCGTTCGCTGCTCGATGAGCCGCTCGGCCGCATCATCGTAGGCGTCATTGCCGTGGGTCTGGCCTGCTACACGCTGTGGCGTGCATACGCCGCGACCGTCAACCCCGAGAATGACGATACCGGATCCCGTCTGCACAACGCCGGCGTGGCGATCGTACACGCCGCGCTCACGGTGACAGCCGCGGGCGTCGCGCTGTCGAATGGTAGCGGCGGCGGCGGCGGCGGCAGCAGCGACCAGGAGGCCGCCGGCTGGGCGGCACGAGTAATGGAGTGGCCCGTCGGCCGCTGGCTCGTGGCCGCGGCCGGTGTGGCGATCGTCGGATACGGCCTGTACCAGCTCTACCGGGCCGCGACGGCGGATCTCGATGACATGCTCGACCTGTCGGAGCTGAGTGCGACACAGCGTGAGTGGGTGCGGCGCGTCTCGCGTTTCGGCGTCGCTGCGCGCGGCGTGGTGTTCGTGCTGATCGGTGTGTTTACCGCGAAGGCGGCGGTGGAGTACGACGCCTCGGAGGCTCGCGGCTTCGCTGGCGCGCTCGAGTCGCTGCAGCAGCAGCCATATGGACCGTGGCTGCTCGGCATCGTCGCTGCAGGGCTGGTGTCCTACGGCGTCTACGCCCTTGTGCGCGCGCGCTATAGAGTGGTCGGTACCAGGTGAACGGCGCGTGCGTGGCAACTCATTGGCGGCCACGCACGCGACAGGCCTTCGCTACCAGTTGCGGCGCGGCGCCGGCGTCGGGTGGTTGCCGAGCTGCTCGAGCGTCGCCGCGTCGAAGATCCTGCCGTTCACGAGCACGTAGCGGATCGACGTGGTGTTCCGGATGTTCGCGAGCGGATCCGCGTCGAGCACCACCAGGTCCGCGAGCTTGCCCGCCTCGATGGATCCGATGTCGCCATCCAGGCCGAGATACTCGGCGCCGTGCAGCGTCGCGGCGCGCAGCGCCTCGTGATTCGACATGCCACCCTGCTGGAACATCCACAGCTCCCAGTGCGCGCCGAGGCCCTGGAGCTGGCCATGCGCGCCGAGGTTCACCTTCACACCCGCGTCCAGCAGTGCCTTTGCTGCGCGCGACACGTCGATGTAGCTGTAGTCCTCTTCCGCGGCCATGAGCCGGCGACGTGAGCGCGGATCGATGACGCGCGCGGGCGTGAAGCGGCGCAGCCGCTCGTTCTTCCACACCTCGTCATGCTGGTAGAACCAGTACTCGCCGTTCAGTCCGCCGTAATTGACGATGAGCGTCGGCGTGTAGCCGACATTGCTCTCCGACCACAGGCGCAGCACGTCGCTGTACAGCGGCGCGACCGGCACGTTGTGCTCGACGCCCGTGTGGCCGTCCAGGACGTGCGTCATGTTGAAGAAGAACGTGCTGCCGCCCTCCGGCACCACGAGCATCTCGAGCTCGCGCGCGGCCTCGACGATCTGCTGGCGGGCATCGCGCCGCGGCTGGTTGTAGCTCTTCACGCTGAACGCACCGACCGCCTTCATGCGACGCAGGTGACCCAGCGCGTCCTCGTACGACGTCGTGATCGCCTTTGCACCCCCCTCCGCACCGTACAGGATGGTGCCGGTGGAATAGAGGCGCGGCGCGATGATCCCGCCGGCCTTGATCAGCTCCGATGCACTGAACACCATGTCCGTGTTGTTGGACGGGTCGTGCATGGTCGTGACGCCGAACGCCAGGTTCGCCTGGAAGGGCCAGTGACTGCGCGGCGTGATGCCGCTCGACCCGGTGCCGGCGTGCGCGTGCACATCGACGATGCCAGGCATGATCCAGCGGCCCGAGACATCCACGGTGTGCGCACCGGCCGGGACGGCCACCTGCGCGCGCGGCCCGACGGCGGTGATGCGGTTGCTCTCGATGACGATGGTGGCGTCGCGGATCACCTCGTCGCCGCGCATCGTGATCACGTTCGCGCCGGTGAGTGCGAGCGTGCCGGTCGGGCGGTCGAATGTGGCGCGGAGGCCAATCGGCGTGCCCGCCGCCTCCGGTTCGCGCCGCAGTGCGGTGGTGTCCTCGGTCTCGAATGCGAACGTGTGCGCGATGTCGCGCTGATAGAGGTCCGGCCCGAGCGACCAGTAGACGCGGCGGCTGTCAGCGGACCAGTGCAGGAACGACCCCGCATCGCGCGACAGGCGCCGTACCGGATAGTCGCTGCTGCCCATCGACAGGTTCACCGGGCGGCCGGTGAGCGGGAACGGCGCGATGTGCACGTTGAAGCGCTCGTTCCAGACTATGTAGCGCTCGTCCGGTGAGGGCGTGAACTGACCGCCGTTCTCGGAAGTAACGTGCACGCGGCGATCGCGGCCCTGGAGGTCGACACTGATCAGCGCCGCATTGCCGCCTTCCCGGGCGCTCAGGTAGAGGCGCTCACCGGTGCGGCTGAAGCGCGGCTCCGACCCGTCCTCCGTGACGAGGACTGCGTCACCACTGCCGTTCGCGGCAGCGATGTAAACCCCGCGATCGCGCGAGTACAGAGTCCCGCGGAAGTTGTCGCCGCCAACCCGGCGATAGACGATGCGTGCACCGTCAGGCGAGAATGCCGGCTCGACGTAGTGGCCGGGCGCATCGGTAATCGTGCGTACATTGCTGCCGTCGCTCCGCACGGTGCGAATGGCGCCGTACGTGCTGTCGTTCCATGTCGCATACACGAGCGTTCGCCCGTCCGGCGACCACGACGGGTACAGCTCGAGGTCGCTGTTCTGGCGCGTCACGCGCCGCGGTGTGCCGTTCGGCAGCTCCTTGACGAACAGCCTGCCGAGAGCCGTGTACGCGACGCGGCGCTGGTCCGGCGACACGCTCACCCAGCGCAGCATCTTCACGTCGAACTCGTTCGGCGCCACCTCCTGTGGGAAGCGCACGACCTCCGTGAGGATCTGCTTTACGGGGGCCGTGAACGGGATGCGCGTCGGGGTGCCGCTGGCTGCATCGACGCGCCAGAGGCCGCCTCGTGCCCAGATCACGAGTGCGCTGCCGTCCGGCGTCCAGTCGTAGGCCGGATATGTGCCGAAGATCGCCCAGACTTCCTGCTGGTCATGGTCGAGGCCATCCCAGAGCGCGCGCTCCCGACCCGTCTCGATGTCGTGCAGCATCAGCACGGTCTTCGTGTCCACACGGCGGATGAACGCCAGCGTTCGGCCGTCGGGCGATGGCTGCGGTGCGAGCGAGCCGCCGGGCGCGCTCAGGATGCTCTCGCGCTCGCCCGTCTCGCGGTCGAGTCGCTGCACCACGTAAATCACGCCATGCGGATCGCGGTTGTAGTCGAAGCCGCCGCCCGGCGAGACATCCTCGCTGAAATAGACATAGCGCCCGTCGGGAGATATCACGGGCTCCGTCGCGTTCTGCTCCCAGTTGCGCCGGTCCGTGAGGCGGAGCCCCGCGCCACCGCCGGTATGATACAGCCACATCTCGCCGGACCCGAGCGAGCGCGTATTGCGGAAATGCTTGCGTGCGACGATGTACTCGCCGTCGGGCGTCCACGCGGGATTCGACACCTGCCGCTCCCGGTCGCGCGAGATCTGACGCAGGTCGCCCCCGTTCACGTCCGCCGTCCAGATGTTCTCGATGCCATCGCGATCACTCGTGAACGCGATGCGCCGGCCGTCAGGCGAGAAGCGCGGCATCGTCTCGTAGGCATGTCCGCCGAGCACCAGCGTCGCGCGTCCGCCCGTCGCCGGCATCGTATAGATGTCGCCGAGCAGGTCGAAGACCAGCGTGCCGCCGTCCGGACTCACGTCCACGTTCATCCACGTGCCCTCGCTCGTCTCGAACTCGATCGTGCGCGACGGTCCGGGCGGCGCGGTGACGTCCCACTTCTCCGGAATCGTCGGCGCGGCGGTCTGGAGCGTGTCCTGCCCGAGCAGCGGGCCGGCACAGGCGAGGAGGGCGAGGCCCGGAACGAGCAGCGTGCAGTGTGCCTTCATCGGAGAGTCCGTCGATTGGGGAACGCGATGAGCGGATTCCGGCAGCCGCTCGTTCGGCGCGGCTGCCGGACCGGAAAGTGGGACGGCACGCTGGTGTTCACAAGGCCGGGACCGTCACCACCCCTGCTCGTCCGCGTACTCCTTCGCCGTCGTCTTCGGCATGGCAAACAGGAACGCGTTCATCACTGCGTACATCGCGCGTGTCTTCAGCGGGATCGTGCCCGTCTCCAGATCCTGCTTCAGCAGCGCGAGGATCTCCCGCCAGCCCGCTCCCGTCTTCTCCGCCGCCTCGTGCGCAGACGTCCAGCCGGAATGCGTCACCGTCACGCGGCAGCCGCCCGATTCCTCGTGCAGCTCCCACGTCACCAGCGTCGGGCCACCACCCTTCCACATCGTGAACCAGTACGTGTGCGACAGCTTCCGCGGCGGATCCACCTCCACCACCTCGCCCACGATGAACACCCGCTTCCGGTTCGGACTGTAATAGCGCAGCCGCGCGCCCGGCCGCAGTTCGGCATCCAGCACCGTGTTGTACAGCGCGCGCTGCACGCGACCGGTCCTGGTGATCTCCTCCCACACGCGCTCCACCGGCACGCCGATGTGTATCGACGCCACCTGGTCCGGCAGCGGCCCTGGCTCGCTCATCCGTGTCCCTCCCTCTGTTCCGTTTCCAGCTGCTCGCGCAGACTCACCAGAGCCTCCGTCCACGGCTGCATGTATCGCACGACCCAGCGATCGTAGATCCGCTGCACGGGCACCGGGTTCAGATAGTTGAAACGCTCCCGACCCACACGACGAGCCACTACCAGATCCGCGTCCGTCAGCACGCCCAGGTGCTGCATGACCGCGTACCGGCTCAGCTCGGGGAACAGCTCTGCCAGTGCTCCCGTCGTCGCCGGCCCATCGCGTAGCGCGTCCAGGATGCGACGTCGCGTGGCACTGGCGAGCGCGCGCCAGACCGGGTCCAGCTCATCGTCTTGCATAATGTGATATTATTATCACATATTGGCGGACGCAATACCCTTCCCAATTTCACGGAGGCGGCATGGCAGGAGCGGCGGGGCGGACCGCAATGGCGGTCCTGGCGGGTGCGGTGCTGTGGGCGGTGCTGTGGATCGCCGGCGGACAGGTGGCGGCGGTGCTGTTCCCCGAGGCGGTGGTGGCGGGACAGCCCGTGACGCGCGCGGGCGTGCTGTCGGGCCTCATCGTCTACAGCGTGGTGCTCTCGGTGCTGGCTGGCTACACGACGGCAGCGGTGGGGGACAGCATGCGTGCGGTGCGCGTGCTGGCGGGCGTGCAGCTGCTGCTGGGCATCATGTTCGAGGCGATGTCGTGGAGTCTGACGCCGGTATGGTACCACCTGGTGTTTCTGCTGCTGCTGGTGCCGGCGGTGCTGTTCGGCGGCAGGCTGCGCGCCGGGTCGGCATCGGCCGCGCACGTGCGACGCGTCGACGCCTCGGTCTGAGACGATGCGGCACAGCGTTTCGCGGGAGCAGGCGGGGATCCGCTCCCGCGAACCGGGCGCCATCGAGGGGGCTGCGCGTCGATAAGGAACCGCCGTGCACGCATACAGGCCCGGGAGAGCGGAAACCGCTGCCGGGCCTGTTCTGAATCAATCAGTGAGCGGTACGGTGATCGCTGCGCTGGAACGACAGGAATGCGTGGATCGCCTCGAGTGCGACAGGATCACGCGTCGTGATCCTGAGCTCGCCGCCACGGGGCAGCTCGCTGAACGTGTAGGTGATGACATTGCGTCGGGCGGCCATCACGTCCGAGCCGGGCACCTCCTGCATGTGCACCATTTTCGGCGTTCTGAAATCGCCGGTCCGGAACGCCGAGGCAATGGCCTGCAGGTGTTGGCGGATCTGCGTCACGCCGGCCGGGTCATCGACATCGCGCTGCAGCTCGATGCGGCCGCCGTCGTCGAGAGCGTCGAAGCGATGCGTCGAGGTATACTGATCGACGCCCATCGCCTCCCGCCCGCGCTCCTGCAGGGCGGCGAACGCCGAATCGCCGGTCGCGGCCGCGGCGTGCGCCGCGTGCGCGGAATGATCAGCCTGTGCGGACTGCGCGACGTGATCCGCCTTTGCGGCGTGCGCGGAGTGATCGACCTGCGCGGCGTGCGCGGAATGATCAGCCGAGGCGGCCTGGGCGCCGTGCGCAGAGTGATCCGCCTCGCCCGCGTTTGCGCCGTGGCCCCCGTGCGTCGAGTCGCCCTTCATCATCATCTCGTGCATTGCTTCCATGCCGCCGGCAAGCAGCCTGCTCAGCTCCGCGGCGTGCTGCTGGAGCGCGGTGGCGGTTGCCGGGTTCTTCGACTTCTGAATGACAGTCACGCCCCGGTCCGTGTGCTCGATCGTGCCTTCAATGCTGGCGCGGTCGCTCATAATGGCGCGCACGGCCTCACTGTGCATCGCAGCGCCGGCGTCAGCTTTGCCGTCCAGCAGCGCTTCCATGGCGGCTGCGTGCTCATGGATGAGGCTGGCCACCGCCTTGTCATCGGACTCCAGGACGACGCGTACACCGTCCGACAGGTTCGTAACGGTGTGCGCGATCCGCTCATGGTTCATGACCAGCTGGTGCAGCATCCGCATGTGCGCCATGGTCGCGGAATCGTGCGCAGCACCCATCCCGTGGCCCTCGTGGCCCTGCTGTGCACTCGCGGCGTCGGCAGCCAGAAGCGTCAGAACCAGCGCAAATACCGTGGTGGAAAGGCGTCGCATGTCACTCCCGTGAGATCTCGTGTGTGCCGTCACCGCCGCGCTCATCGAGTGGCGGACATCCCGGAATATAACCCCGCGGCCGCTGTGGTTGATCCGGCCGAGGCCTGGCGGCGCCGGCGTGCCTGCCGCTGTGGCGCCGGGGCGACGGCGTGGAGTCTCGCCCTGCGAAGGGCGGTGGTTGGCCGCGTGAGAGGGCGAGTCTCGCCCTGCGGGGGGCGAAGTGTGGACCCGCGAGGGGCGAGTCCCGCCCTGCGGCGGCGAAGTGTGGACCCGAGGGGCGAGTCCCGTCCTGCGGCGGCCGCGAACCCTCCATCAGGCGACGTCGATTCGTGTGAATGGAGGATTGAGCGCGCGATGCACGCTCAACTTTCCATCACCGCGGCTGCCGGTGCGGGCGCCTGGAAGGTTGAGCGTACCATATGTGGCGAATCCTCCACTGGGGCGGTTCGCGTGCGCCGAATGGAGGATTCGCAGCGCCCGGCGGCGCACCGCGCCCCACCGCGCACCCCGCTGCACCGCGCACCTCACCCCGCACCGCGCACCGCACCGCCGCACCGGCACCACACCGGCACCGCACCGTACCCCGCGCCGCCCGCGCCCGCGCCGCCCGCGCCCCCGCGCCTCCGTCCGCCGCAACGTAATGGCAGGCGGAATCGGCGCCGTCGACCGTTCTCAGACCGGCAGACCGCTCCGTACGAGCTCCTCCATGGCCTGCGCGAACGTGTCGACCTCCTCGAGCGTCGTGTAGACGTTCGGCGTGACACGCACGCCGCGGTACTCCTCGTGCACGATGGGCGTTACGATGATGCGGCGGCTCTTCCACAGGTGGTCGACGATCGCGGCCGGCTCGATCCCTTCGATGCCTACGGTCCCGATGGCGCACGACTGCGCCGGGTCGCGCGACGTGAAGATACGCACGCGCGACTCGCCATCGAGCCGTGTCATCCAGCGCTCGCGCAGGAAGCGCAGGCGCGCGGCCTTCCGTTCGGCACCAATGCCTTCGTGGAAGGAGAGCGCCTCCGCGATCGCGTTGTGGTTGGCGGCGGGATGCGTGCCGATCTCCTCGAACTTGCGGATGTTGCCGTCCATCGCGGGCGGTGCGGCCATGAGCGGCCATATACGCTCGATCTTCTCGCGGCGCACGTACAGGAACCCCGTGCCGTGCGGCGCGAGCAGCCACTTGTGCAGGCTGGTGCCGTAGAAGTCGCACTCGAGATCGTCGCGCTGGAAGGGGAACTGCGCATAGGCGTGCGCACCGTCGACGATGACCTCGATGCCGCGCGACCGCGCGAGCCGCATGATGTCGCGGACGGGGAAGATCTGGCCGGTCAGGTTCGTGATGTGACAGAGATGCAGCACACGTGTGCGCGGACCGATCGCGCGCGCGAACACGTCGACCAGGTGCTGCGGATCCGGCGGCGGGACGGGAAAGGACACCTTCTTCACGACGATGCCTTCGCGGCGCGCGCGCTGATCCCACGTGGTGAGCATGCGGCCGTAGTCCTGATTCGTCGTCAGCACCTCGTCGCCCGGCTCCATGTCGATGCCGAGCTGGCAGATCTCGAGTGCTTCCGAAGCGTTGCGCGTGATCGCCATCTCCTCGGGATCACAGCCGAAGGAGCGGGCGAGCTGCCGGCGCACGCTCTCGATCTGCGGCTCGAGCACCTGCCACATGGTGTACACCGGTGCTTCGTTCGAGAACGACAGGTAGCGCGCCATCGCTTCCTGCACCACGCGCGGCGACGGACTCACCCCGCCGTTGTTCAGATTGATGAGCGTGCGATCGATCGTGAATGCGTGACGGATCTCCCGCCAGAAATCCTCATCCTCCGCGATGGCCTCCGGTGCGCGGCCGTTGACGTGGGCGGCTGCATCGAAGACGCCGCGCTGCCAGTCATCGCGGAGCGCTGCGGGCAGGGCCGCCGCGGCGGCCGACCGCGCGAACACGCCGGCGCCGACGGCACCGGATACGGAGTGCAGGAAATGACGGCGGGATACCATGTTCGCTCCCGGATCCGGAGAGTTGACGGGCCAGTGCGGGTGGGTCAGGATATATACATGAGGCTGAGAATTGCTGCAATCTGCGCGCTGTGGAGCGCTGCGTCCGCCGCGGCCGGAACCGCTCAGGTGCGGCCGGACACGGCGCAGGCGCGCGCTGACAGTCTGCGCACGCGGGCGATTCGCGTCGCGGGCATTCCGGTGCAGGCCGCCCGTGCGATCACGACTCCGGGCGGCGCGAGTGCGCTCGAGGTGCAGCTCGATTCCATGGACCTGCGGCCGGCGCCGACACTGGAGCAGGTGCTGCGCGAGATCCCGCTCGTGCAGGTTCGGACGAACTCGCGCGGTGAAGCGCAGATCTCGCTGCGCGGCTCGGGCTCCGATGCGCGCCAGGTGGCAGTGCTGCTGGATGGTGTGCCGCTGAACCTGGGGTGGGATGCGCGCGCTGACCTTTCCGTGCTGCCTGCGACCGCTGCGACATCGCTCACTCTCGTGCGCGGGCTGCCGTCCGTGCTGCACGGACCGAACGTGCTCGGCGGCGTGCTCGAAGTGGGCGTCGGTCATCACCCCGGCCGCTGGATGCCGCCGGAATCGGCAGAGCTGAGTGCGGGCATCGAGAGCACGGGTGCATACTCGGCCGCGGCTGCATACGCGAAGCCGTTGCGACTCGATGGCGGTACCTTCGCGGTTCGCGCGGGCGGCGGATACCGCGATCGTCCGGGCTACGCTCTGCCGCGTAACATCGACCAGCCGACCGGCCCCGACGATCTGCTTGCCAACACGGACCTCCTGCACCGCGACGGGTTCGTCGCGCTGCGCTATCTGAGCGACAACGATGCATGGGGGACGCTTGCTGCGTCGTCGTTCGTCGCCCGGAGAGGGATTCCCGCCGAGCTGCACACCGATTCGCCGCGATACTGGCGCTACCCGCACGTCTCACGGACCGTCGCAGTGCTTTCCGGCGGCACGGGCCATCATGACACGCCGTTTGGCGGACGCGGTGACCTGGAGGTGAGCGTCGGTGTCGATGCCGGTCGCACGGAGATCGTCGCGTACGGATCAGGCGCATTCGATGATCCGGTCGATACGGAGAAGGGTGATGACCTGACGCTCACACTCCGGCTGCTGGGCGATCACACGCTCGGCGAGCACGGCGATCTGAGCGGTGCATTCACGTACGCGGACATCCGCCACGACGAGGTGCTGTCGAGCACCGACGCGTACAGCTACCGGCAGCGGATCTGGTCGCTCGGTGCGGAGACGGGCTGGTCGATCGATGTCGGCGGCGGCCTGACACCGCTCCGGCTGAGCGTCGGCGCGGTGATCGACGGAGCGGACACGCCGGAATCCGGCGACAAGCCCGCGCTCGGCAGCCTGACGGAGTGGGGCGGCCGCGTCGGTGCGACGACTGCCGTCGCCGACGGCACGCTGCTGCTCCACGCCGGCGTGAGCCGCCGCGCGCGCTTTCCCGCGCTGCGCGAGCTGTATTCGGGCGCGCTCGGCCGCTTCGTGCCGAATGCGGAGCTGCGACCGGAGCGTCTCGTCGCGGCCGAGGCCGGTGCGACCCGGCGCATTGGAGCCAGCGAGGTGCAGCTGGTTGCGTTCTATCGGAGTCTGCGGGATGCGATCGAGCGGGTCACGCTCGAAGACCGTCGGTTCCAGCGGATCAACCGCGGCGAGGCCCGCTCTGCGGGCATCGAGCTGGTTGCGACGTCACGGTTCGGGCCCGTCGCGCTCGAAGGCGACCTCACGTTACAGCGTGTCCGTCTGTTCGACGACGGAGGCGAGATCGACGGCCAGCCGGAATATCAGCCGGACGTGCTCGCGGGACTGAGCATGCGGACGGATCTGCCGCTGGAAGTGCGGGCCGGCGCGACCGCTCGCTATGTCGGTGCACAGTACTGCGCGAACCCGAACGCGCCGGACGAGCTGCGGCTGGCTGCGAGCCGTCGGTTCGACATCGACGCGACGCGCCCGTTGCGCCTCCGGACCGGCGGACTGCTGTCGCGGCTCGACGTGACCGCTGCGGTCGACAACGTCACGGATGATGCCATCTACGATCAATGCGGCCTGCCGCAGCCGGGGCGCACCTTCAGACTTCAGGTCCGCATTCGTTGAACGCGCGCTCAGGGCGGGGGATGAACCTCACCATCACGGCGGTGCCCGGCATCGCGGCAGGTCACGCGTCGCTTGCAGATGATGCGACGGGTTGCACCGTGCTCATCGGACCGTTCCGCGGCGCCGTGGACATCCGCGGGCTGGCCACCGGCACGCGTGAAATGGAGACGCTGTCCCCGCAGCATCTCGTGCCGCAGATCGATGCGATCCTGCTGACGGGCGGCTCGGCGCTCGGGCTCGCCGCGGCGGACGGCGTCGTGCAGTGGCTGCGCGAGCAGGGCCGCGGATTCGATGTCGGCTCTGCGCGCATCCCGATCGTGCCCGCGGCGGTCATCTTCGATATTCAGCGACCGGAGCAGCGCCATCCGGACGCGGCGCTCGGCCGCGCCGCGTGCGCCGCTGCCGGCAGCAGCCCTCTCACGGAGGGGCGCGTCGGCGCCGGTACCGGCGCGACCGTGGGTAAGCTGCGCGGACCGGCGCATGCCGATCCCGGTGGTGTGGGCACGTTCGCCGTCGCACACGGCGATTACATGGTGGGCGCTCTGGCCGTCGTGAATGCGTTCGGCGATGTGCTCGGCCACGAGGGAACCATCATGGCCGGCGCGCGTGCAGACGACGGCTCGCCGATCGACAGCATGAGGTCGGCTGGCACAGCGCCCGGTGCACCGCAGCCACTCATGTCCAATACCACACTGTGCGCGATTGCGACCGATGCACCACTCTCGCGCACGGCGCTCCAGGCGGTCGCGAGAATGGGCTCGTCCGCGATCGTGCGGCGGATTGCGCCGGCGAACACGATCTTCGACGGCGACGTGGTATTCGCGCTGTCGACATCGGCGGCTGCGGAGGACGTGACGCCCGCGGAACTGCTGTCGATCGGCGCGGCGGCCCAGCTTGCGCTGGAGGAGGCCATCATCCGGGCGGTAGGCTGGCGGCACACGTCCAGTCAGCAGCTCCCACCATAGGCCCGTCCCGCCTGAAGGCCGCGCGAGCGGAACCCCCGGCAGGCGATTGTGTACGACGCGCAATGATCTCGACACGTCCGCGCTCGTCTGCTGCCCGGTGCACGCTCCTGGTCGTCGCCCTGCTCCATTTCGTGGCGACGGCGGGGCTGCCGTTCACGCATGCGCACGCGCCGGTGCAGAGTGCTGCGGAAGTGCTGGCACAGCTACCGGGCACGGAGTCGGGACCGCAGGAAGTCCACACCGATCTGTGCGCAGTGTGCCGCACGTTGACGACTGCGCAGAGCGGGCCGGTCCTGCCCGGTGTGGCCACCGCCCCGTCGGCGAGCGTCGTGCTGGACCGCTCCCACGATGAGACAGCAGCCGACCTCCAGAGCTTTACACTCTCCCAGCCCAGAGCACCACCCATCGCCTGACCGGCCGCTCGGCCTGATCAATCGCGCGCACGGATCCTGGTCGGAACGGCATCGCCGTTTCGTACTGACTTCTGCTCATGGGGTGGCTGTGAACACTCGATTCATTCATGCATACATAGTGGCCGCAGCACTGCTGCTGGCGGGTGCACCGGCGCTGGGCGCCCGCCTGCCGCCCGAGGCGCTGCTGCACGGCGTAGTCGTCGACGCCTCGACGGGGCTGCCGGTCTCGAGTGCGGCGGTGCGCATCCGAGAATCCGGGCGCGCCGAGCTATCACACTCGGATGGCAGCTTCCACTTCGACGGCATTCCTGTCGGGACGCACACGCTGACGGTCGAGCGGCTCGGATACGCGCCGCTGGAGCGGCGCATCGAGGTATCAGACAGTGCCCCGACACGTGTCGAGCTGCGACTGACACCGAGCGCACTGCACCTCTCCGCCATCATTGTCACCGGTGCGGGCAGCGAGCGATCTGCTGATGCCAGTTATCGCTCGATGGCTGTACTCAGCGATGCGGAGCTGCGCCGCAAGCTGAGCGGCAGCCTCGCCGCGACGCTGGCGGGAGAGCCGGGCCTCACGCAGCGCTACAACGGACCCGTCGCGGCGCAGCCTGTAGTGCGCGGTTTGAGTGGCGACCGTGTGCTGGTCCTCGAAGATGGCCAGCGCACCGGCGACATCGCGGCCATGTCGGCGGATCACGCAGTCACGATCGAGCCGCTGACGGCGGAGCGCATCGAGGTCGTGCGCGGGCCTGCCGGTGTGCTGTACGGCAGCAACTCGCTCGGGGGCGTGATCAATGTCATCCGGGAGGAGGTGCCGCGCACCGCCCCCGAGTCGGTCACGGGGATGGCAACGGCACAGATGGAATCGGTGAACCGCGGCATGACGGCGGGCGGCACGATCTCCGCCCCCGCCGGACCGCTCGCGCTGCGGGCCGAGCTGAGCGGCAGGACTGCCAGTGACACGCGCACGCCGGAAGGAGATCTGCCCGGAACGCAGCTCGATGGCTACAACGCGGGTATCGGTGCGAGCCGCGTCTGGCAGCAGGGGCACGCCGGCGCCGCGGTTCGCGACTATGCGGTGACCTACGGAGTGCCCGGCACGTTCCGCGGCGAAGTCATACCGGGCGGGCATGCCGGCGGCGTGGAGATCGAGCTGCGCAGGAGCACGGCGCACGTGGAGGGCCGACTCCTGGGTAGAGGCAGCCTGCGTTCGATCGAAGCGGACGCGAACTTCGTTCGCTTCGACCAGAAGGAGTTCGAGCTCGGCGGCGCGGACGGCCCCCTGCTCGGCACGCACTTCCGACAGTACAGCGCGAACGGCAATGTGCGCGTGCATCACCGGCACACACCCGGCGGCATGCGTCTCGAGGGGGCCGTCGGCGCATCCGGCATGTACCGCAACCTGGGCGTGGCGGGCGCACGCACCGGCACCCGGCCGGCCGAGAGCTATTCGGCCGCAGCTTTCGCCTTCGAGGAGTTCGGCCTCGCTCCGTTCCACATCGAGGTGGGGGCACGCTACGACTGGACACGGATCGATCCACTCGACACGTCTTCCGGTGCAATCGGTGATGTGCGGCGGCGTGAGTTCCAGTCAGTCTCCGGATCCATCGCCGCATTGTATCGGCCCGCTGAGCGCCTGACGACCGGTGTCAGCGTCTCGCGCTCATTCCGTACGCCCTCCATCGAGGAGTTGTTCTCCAACGGCCCGCACCTCGCCAACTACTCGTACGACATCGGCAATCCGGACCTGGCCGCCGAGTACGGCCTCGGTGTGGATGTGTTCCTGCGTACGTCGCTGCCATCGTTCCACGCAGAGATCGGCGTGTTCCGCAACGCCATATCGGATTTCATCTATTACGCGCCGACCGGCGAGATGGACCCCCGACTCGGACAGTACCCGGTGTACCGTGCGGCGCAGAGCGATGTAGTGCTCAGCGGCATGGACGGCAGCATCCAGTGGGAAGCCATCGAGGGCTGGGTGGTGGAAGGTTCTGCGAGCTACGTCCGCGGCCGGCGTACGGCAGAGGACGGTGATGACGTGGACCTGCCGGCAATGCCCCCGCTTCATGGCTCGCTGAATGTCCGTCGTGACGGCGCGAGGTTCTTCGCCGGTCTCGGGGTGGAAGGAGCGGCCGCGCAGGACAGGGTCGGCGAGTTCGAGCAGCCGACTCCTGCATACGCGCTCATTAACGCGACGAGCGGTCTGCGCTGGACCGGATTCGGCCGGCTCAACACGCTCACACTGCGCGTGCAGAATGCGCTCGATACCGCGTGGCGTGATCATCTGTCGCGCATCCGTCAGGTCGCGCCACAGCCGGGCCGTAACGTTCAGGTGCTCTATCGGATCGCGATCTGATGCGTCGCAAATCCGTTCAACCCAAGGTCTCCGCACGCGGGGAGCCAACCACTTACAGGAGATGACAATGCGCAATGCTTTCGCCCGTACGCCTGGCCTCGCGCTCGTCGTTGTAGCACTGCTGGTCAGTTCCGCGTGCGACAATCCGATCGAACCTGAGGATCACCCCGAGGCAGGTGGTGTGGTCATTCTCGATGCGAGCACCGGCGCCGTCCTGGCCACATCCGTCGGCTCGCTGAGCGTGTTCGACCAGCCCCTCAACCTGAGCGTTTCGGACGTCCTGGAAGTGGAAATCAAGTTCCTCGATGCCGATGCACCGACTGACCTGAGCCGCGCCTTCTTCCCTGACGAAGGGGAGGGCGAAAGCCTGCTCGTGGACATTGACAATGAAGCCATTGTCACCTATGACGACCACGGTGATCACGGCGACTTCACGGCGCACGCAGCCGGCCAGACGACGCTCGAGGTCCAGTTGATCCACGGCGATCACCCGGACTTCCGCAGTGGCGATCTGACTATCATCGTGCAATGAAGTGAGGGCAGGAGAGCGGTCGAAGCACAGGCGCAGGCGGAGATCCGTACGCTGTCGGCGGAGATAAGCGCGGCGAATCCGCTGTGGACGCCAGCCGCCAATTATCGCACCGACGTCGGCGTCGTGTCGCTGCACGAAGCCCTCGTCGGCGATGTACGACGGGCGCTGCTCCGGGCGCGGCGGTTCGCCTCCTGCTCCTGATCGCGTGCTCGAACGTTGCGAAGCGCGGCCGCGCAGCTTGCGCTGGCGGAAGCGATCATCCGGGCGGTGGGGGGAAAGCCCTGACAGTCTACCATGAGGCCTGACACGGATTTCTCCACGTCAGGCCTCATGTTCATCCATGGGGAACGGCGTCGCGGTCTTCCAGGTCAGAAGATCGTGTAGATGAACGGAGCGAGGGCCGAGCCCTGCGCTGCCACGAGCAGGGCGCCGATCAGTACCAGCACCATAATGACCGGCAGCAACCACCACTTCTTCCGAACGCGCATGTACGCCCAGAGCTCTCTTACCAGCGTCGCCATCTCTCTCCTCCGTTAGAACTGCCTGCGCAGGTCGCTCTTTTCACCGTCCGGGCCGCGCGAGATCCAGAAGCCGCCGTCCTCCCCCGTGTGCACGAGCGGGTTGCCGCCAAAGGCCCGGCGCAGCAGACCCGTGGGCGTGAGGACGAGGAACCAGACGATGCCCAGGATGATCGGTGTCGTGACCCGCGAGATCGCGTGAGCGAAGGCCATCCAGCCTCGCTCGAGCGGACCGAGCCGCTCCGGCACGACGAGCGCGCCGGCCGCGAGGAGCAGCCCGATTCCTCCCGCGATCGAAGCCAGGACAGGGCGGCCGCGCCAGATCAGCAGCCCGGCAAAGACCAGGAACGCAGGCGCGAGTGTGAATCCGAACTTCCGACCTTCCGCCCGTGTCAATCGAGCTGGAACTCTTTCCGCCAATCTCCCTCCTCCTGCCATGCGGGCTGCGACTCCCGGCCCATAAAGAAGTTTCCGAGAACGAGATAGTCGATGTGCGTGCGCATGAAGCAACGATACGCATCCGCAGGCGTACAGACGATCGGTTCACCGCGCACATTGAAGGACGTGTTCACAATGACGGGGCAGCCCGTGCGGCGCTCGAACGTCGCGATCAGATCGTAGTAGTCGGGGTTCGTGTCACGATCCACGGTCTGGATCCGGGCTGAATAATCGACGTGGGTGACGGCCGGAATGTCGGACCGCGGTATATTCAACTTCTCGATGCCCCAGAGGTCGCGTTCGCCCTCCGTCATATCGATCTGCCGTTCCTGCCGAATCGGCGCGACCAGCAGCATGTACGGCGAGTCGCAGTCCAGCTCGAACCATTCCGAGACGCGCTCGCGGAGCACACTCGGCGCGAAGGGACGGAAACTCTCGCGGAACTTGATCTTGAGGTTCATCGTCGCCTGCATGTGCGCACTGCGCGGGTCGCCGAGAATGCTGCGCGCACCCAGCGCACGCGGGCCGAACTCCATCCGGCCGTTGAACCAGCCGACGATCTTCTCCTGTGCGAGTGCTTCGGCCGTCCGCTCCAGCAGCGCGTCGCGGTCGAGCCGTTCGAAGACGGCGCCGATGGACTGCAGGTAGACCTCGATCTGGTCGTCGGAAAAGCTCGGACCCAGGTAGGATCCGCGCATCGCGTCACGACCGGCAACGACCGTCCGATCCGGCCGGCCGCCCGTGCGGTGGCGTGCCAGCAGCGCCACGCCGAGTGCTCCGCCCGCGTCGCCGGCGGCCGGTTGAATCCAGAGGTTCTCGAAAGGGCCTTCGCGCAGAATCCGACCGTTCGCCACGCAGTTCAGAGCCACGCCGCCGGCCATGCACAGGTTCTTCGAACCCGTCACGCGGTGCGCCGTCCGGGCCATGCGCAGCATGATCTCCTCGCAGACCACCTGGACGGAGCGGGCCAGGTCCATCTCGCGCTGCGTCAGCTTCGACTCCGGCTCTCGCGGCGGTCCACCGAACAACGTCGAAAAAGAGCCATTCGTCATGTGCAGGCCCGAGAGGTAGTCGAAGAACGACTGGTTCATTCTGAATGAGCCGTCCTCGCGGAGATCGATCAACTCGTCCAGGATCACCTGCACGAAGCGCGGCTCGCCGTAGGGGGCGAGCCCCATGACCTTGTATTCTCCCGAATTGACCTTGAATCCCGCGAAGTAGGTGAACGCCGAGTACAGCAGCCCGACGGAGTCCGGCCACCGCATCTCGCGCAGGATGCGCAGATCGGATCCCTCACCCACCCCGATCGACGCCGTCGCCCACTCGCCCACGCCGTCGATCGTGAGGATCGCCGCTTCCTCGAACGGCGACGGCAGGAACGCACTCGCCGCGTGTGATTCATGATGCTCGGCGAACAGCAGCTCGCCCTCGAACCCGAGCGCCTTCCGGATGTCACGCTCGATGAACAGCTTCTCCTTCACCCATACCGGGCCGGCCTTCAGAAACTGCCGATACCCGCGCGGCGCCACACCAAGGTACGTCTCCAGCAAACGCTCGAACTTGAGCAGTGGCTTGTCGTAGAAGCCGACGACATCGAGATCCCGCGCGGCGATGCCGGCGGCCTGAAGGCAATACGCAACCGCGTGCGTCGGGTAGCTCGCATCGCCCTTCTTTCGCGTGAAGCGCTCCTCCTGGGCCGCTGCCACAATCTCGCCATCCCGCAGGAGGCAGGCGGCGCTGTCATGGTAGAACGCGGAGAGCCCGAGGATATGCTGAGGCATGCTGTTTCTCGCGACTTCGCGGTCTTGACCATTCGTGTCTGTGGAATGGGGCTCGCCAGAATCGGCTCGCCGAGTCCGGTACCGCCGTGCACGGGACGTGCCGAACGACCGCCCTCTCATTCCGGTGGGAGGCGACCGCCGCCCGCCTCGCAATTGATGCGCGTGCGCAACGGCTGTTGCATCCTCCGTCTCCCCGTGCAACGCAATCTCGCACTCGACATCGCGCCTGGTGCCGCGTTACCGCCACCAATCCAGCGAGTCGTACTTACTGCCCACTGGTCCGTCTGTTGCGTCGGAGTGTCGGCATCATCTACGGCCGTCGCTCCGATCCCAGATGCGGTCCGGCTCTGCCGGGCCGGCTCCTGCGGTCACCGAGACGGCGGCACCTCATTGGGATATGCAGGTCTCACTCCTGTCGCCGGGTTTTGCCGCGATCGCCATCGCGGCAATTCTGCTCGTGTCCGCACTCCGTGGAGCAGGGCGCCAGTTTGCCTTCCTGATTCTGAATCTCGTTTTCGTCTGCGTCATGCTGCTCGAGCCGCCGGGCGCCATCGCCACGCTGATCTTCGCTCTTGCGGGATTCGGTCTCGTGCGCGCCGCTCAACGCTGGGGGCGCACGGGGCTCGTGATGGGTGTCAGCGGGTTCGTGGCGCTATTCCTCTACATGCGCCGATACGATTTCCTGACGTGGTTCGTACCGGACGCGTTGCTCACCCAGGTGCTCAGCACCGTTGGACTCAGCTTCCTGTTCTTCAAGATCCTGCACGTCGCCATCGACGGATACAGCGGAACGCTGGGCCGGTTCGGTCTTCTCGACTACCTGAACTACGCGCTCAACTTCGCGACCTTCATGATGGGTCCGATCCAGCGCTTCCAGGATTATCGCGACCAATGGCACGGGGAGAAGCTGGCCATCCCGCTCGATTACGAGGCTCACCTGGATGCCGTACTGCGGATTCTGATCGGCCTCGTGAAGGCGTACGTGCTGGCGGTCTTCTTCGAAAACCGCGCACTGAGCGTCGATGCCGACGTCCTGCAGCTGTCGGCGGTCGGCCTGATCGTGCAGACGTACGCTTTCTGGTTCTATCTGTATCTCAACTTTTCCGGATACTGTGATGTCGTGATCGGTGTGGGCAGCCTCTTCGGCGTGAGGCCACCCGAGAACTTCAACCGGCCGTTTCTCGCCCGGAACATCTCGGACTTCTGGCAACGGCAGCACCGCTCGCTCACGCTCTGGCTCACGGACTATGTCTTTGCGCCGATGTACAAGTCGCTGCTGACCCGTCGTCCCGCCGGAAAGCTCATGATCGCCAATCTCAGTCTGATGGCGACGATGCTGGTCTCGGGGCTCTGGCATGGGACGACGGTGAGCTTCTTTCTGTTCGGCATAGTGCACGGTCTGTGGTTCGTGGTCTACCGCACGTGGGACGAGTTCCTGCTTGCGCGCCTCGGGCGAGGCGGTGTGCGCCGTTTTCGTCGGAACGTTCTTGTCCATGCCGCAGGCATCTTCCTGACGTTCAACGCGACGGCGTTCGCATTCATCTTCTTCCGGCTCGAGCCGGCGGCGGTGGCAGACCTGTTTCAACAGGTGATGCCTCGATGAGCCGTAGCATGCGTATTGTCCTGAAGCTGGCACTGGCCGGTGTGCTGGTACTCGTTCTTCTGATTTTTGCACGCGAATCGGTAGATTTTGTCTATACGGGTTTCTGAACGTCTTCGTCTTTCGCTGCTCGCGCTCGGCTCGGTTGCCGCAGTGTATGTGGTCGTCATCGTTGCGCTGCTGAGTCTGGCGAGTGACGCGGAGTCATCTGGTTCGGTGTACCCTTACAAGTCGCAGGACTGGCTGCGCTACCAGCTTCCTAGTCTCTGGCCGACCGGGGGCGAGCCGCTCCTGCTGCTCACGGGTCCCTCGACGGCCCGCGAGAACCTCCTGCTGGAGGACTTCGCGGAGGCGTTCGACGATCATCGTGTCTTCCAGGGTGGGCTCTCGCTCGGGACACTGGGCGATGTCATGGCCTCGCTCGCGTACGTGGAACAGGCGTTCGGCGGCGCGGCGCTACCCCATATACTGGTGCTCGGCGTCTCTCCGCGCTTCATGGCGGAAATCCCCGAGCAGCGCCCCCTGGCTCAGGGATTCGAAACGTACAGCAACCGCTTCAGGGTACCTGGCGGCGTTCCAACCGGCTTCGAGCTGGAGCCGAAGTCGCCGCTGGAGGGTGCGGCTGCACGGGTGAGGTTCCTGGTCACTCAGCAGACTCCGCGGTACCAGGCGGTGGTCGTCTGGGGCCTGGCTCAGCTCCTCGAATCCGGTGCCGGCTCGTGGCTGATCGATTCACGGCCGGCCAGGTGGTTGCTCTCCTCCCGCCTCGGGACGCGGTTGCTGCCGCCGGGCGCCATCCGGCAGGGACCCGCCGCTCACCTCAGGCAATTAGTGTCGCCTTACAAGTATCGAGGCGCCGAACGCCTCGATGACGCCACGCTCGCGGGCTGGCTCGACGACCCGACCTCGTGGTGGAGGGATGTCTATCAGTGGGATCCGGCGCGCGACAGCGCGGCGGTGCGCGACAGAGTGCTGTCGCTGTTCGCGTTCGCGGAACGGCACGGCATCGATCTGTATGTCGTGAATCTGCCGGAGCGCTCGCTCAGCCGACAGCGGTACGCTGATGGCTTCAACGAACGGTTTCACCGGTTCCTGGCTGCGTCGTTCGACCCGCTGCCTGTGCTCGACCTCCGCTGCATGCTGCCCGACGAGCAGTTCCACGATGCGGAGCACGCGCGCTTCGCCGGCGCCCGCAAGATCACGGAGCGAACGCTCGAGTTCGTCGAGGATCTGCGGTACAACGATGCGGCGCTCGATCGGCGGCACGTTGGTGAGCTCGCGGAGCGTTGGTCCGACTATGGCTGCGTGGATGCACCCCTGGTGATTTCATGAACGAGATCAGACAACTGATCGATACAGGCCGCTTCGACGAGGCGCACGCTCAACTCGTGAGGGAAGCACGTCGTGCGGAGGACTTCGGCACCGTGCGGACACTCTGTCGCGTGCGTCGCCTGCTGCGCTCGCGCGCTCCGGCGAATGGCGCTGCCGTCCACAGACGGATTGCTCTGCTCGGCGGCGCAACGACCGAACCGATGGTCGAGCCGCTCCAGCTGATGCTTGACACCCTCGGCATTGTGTCCACGTTGCACGTCGGCGATTACAACACATACGCTCGCGAGATGCTGGACCCGGCGAGCGCAACCGTCGCTTTCCGGCCGGAGATCACGGTGCTCGTCACGACACCCATGAACCTGCCGGTCTGGCCGGAATGGACGGCCGATGCGGCGCAGGTCGCGGCCGCGGTCGATGAAGCGTGCGACTACTGGATTGGCCTCTGCACATCGCTGCATGCGCACACCGGCTGCGACATTGTGCTGGGCAACTTTCACCCGCTTCCGCTCCGTCCGTACGGCGCAGCCGGCACCAGGCTGCCCGGTGAACCCAACCGCTACATACGCGCCGTCAACGAAGCGCTCGCCGAGCGGGCGCCGCCGTACGTCCACGTCCACGACGTCGCCGAGCTCGCGACGCTCCATGGCGTCTATCGCTGGTTCGATCCACGCTATTGGTACCACGCCAAGCAGCCGGTGTCGTTCGAGTGTCTCGTTCCCTACGTCCGCGGCCTGGCCCACCTGATCGGGGCGCTGGTCGGGCGGTCCGCCAAGTGCCTGGTCGTAGACCTCGACAACACGCTCTGGGGCGGCGTCGTTGGAGACGACGGTCCCGACCGCATCGCGATCGGCGAGGGGGATGCGCAGGGCGAGGCGTTTGCTGCGTTCCAGCGCTACCTGCGGTCGCTCAAGGACCGCGGTGTGATGTTGGCCGTGAACAGCAAGAACGACGAGTTGAACGCACTCGAGCCATTCCGAACGCGGTCCGAAATGCCGCTCCGCCGCGAGGACTTCGTCGCGTTTTATGCGAACTGGAGCCCGAAATCGGAGAATCTCCGAGCGATCGCCGCGGCGCTCAACATTGGACTCGACTCGCTCGTGTTCGTGGATGACAACCCGGTTGAAAGGGAGCAGGTCAGGCAGGCGCTGCCTGAGGTGCGCGTGGTCGAGCTCGGTGACGACCCCAGTGACTTCGCGGCCTGCCTTGATCGAACGGGCTGGTTCGAGGCTGTAGCACTGTCGGAGGAGGACCGGACCCGGAGCGCGATGTACACGGCCAATGCGGCCCGCGACGCGCTTCGGTCGAACGTGACCGACTATCCCGCGTTCCTCAGGTCGCTCGAACAGCGCGCAGTAATCGCGTCGTTCGACGATCGGTTCGTGGACCGCATCGCACAGCTGACGAACAAGACCAATCAGTTCAACCTGACCACGCGTCGTCTCGGTCGAGCGGATCTCGCAGCCATGATCGACTCGACCGACTTCGTGACGGCGTACGTACGCCTGGCGGACCGGTTCGGCGACAACGGCCTCATCAGCGTCTTTGCGGCGCGTCGCACGGGCGTCGATCTCTGGATCGACCTGTGGCTCATGAGCTGCCGCGTCTTCAACCGCGGCGTGGAATACCTGCTGATGAACCACGTGGTTGAACGCGCCCGAGAGAGAGGAATTCAGCGGCTGCACGGCATCTACATCCCGACTGCGAAGAACGGCATCGTTCGCGACCTCTACCCCTCGCTCGGATTCCAGCCCTGCGGCTCGACTGATGGTGGCGACCACTGGCTGCTCGAGACGGAAGCCTATCGACCGCACGACACGGCGGTGGCTCTCGTAGAGGATTACGGCAATGAAAGCGGGGATATGCACCATGTCTGACACCGAGATCTGGAACACGCTGGTTCATGTGATGCGGGATACGTTCGAGGACGACCAGCTCGACGTCGCGCCGGAAACGACCGCCAGGGATGTCGACGGCTGGGACTCGCTGACCCATATCGAGCTGATGGTCGCGCTCGAGTCTGCCTTCAACGTTCGATTCAATACAGGGGAGATCGCCGGGCTCAAGAACGTCGGTGACCTGGCCCGCGCAATCGAAACGAGGGTGGGACGTGGCGCTCACTGATTCGTCAGCCGCGAGCACATCGAGACCGGAGCGAACCGAAGGGAGCCCCGTCAGCTCCCGTGTCGGCCGCGTGCTCCTTCCGGTCGGTCTCCTGACCGCCTGGAGTTACGCCGCATGCGTGTTCCTGTACAAGGAAACGGTATTCGGTGTGCATATCGGCGCTGTGCTTTTCGTGGTGCTGTTCGGGGCCGTTGCCCTTCTCCTGATCGCCCTCCCGAGCCAGCTGATCATCCGGAGACGCGTGACGCCTGCCGCCGCTGTGAATGCCGCGGTCGCGCTCCTTTCCACTGTGTTCATGCTGGTCACGGCTGACACGGTCTACGCGATCTACGGCAACGCCGCACGCCTGCGCGCGCTCGACACGGTTTCCGAGGCCGTCCGCCGTCGCGATCTCCACGTGTGGCACGGCGAATTGTTCCCGCGCATGTATCGGCCGACAGGACGCAACTTCGTCCTGTACAAGCCGAACGTCCGCATTTCCGGGAACACTTTCGGTGAGTTCTATAATTCCAACATGGCCGCGTCCACCACGCTGGTGGACTCCGTGCTCGAACTGCGAGCCCTGTCCTACGCGATCGGCCCGCACGGCCTTCGTGAGCTGGAATCGCTGGCGGCGGCCGAGATCTTCGCGCTCGGCGACTCGTTCGTATTCGGATACGCGACCGATGAAGGCAAGGTCTGGACGGACCTCCTGGGTGCGTCGCTCGGTCGTCCCGTGTACAACATGGGCGTCTCCTCGACCGGACCGCGATCCCAGCTGATGCTGCTGGAGCATTTCCTGACGACGCAGCCCGATTCGATGCACGTCCGCCATGTGCTATGGATGATCTTCGAAGGAAACGATCTCGAGAACGACTACGCTGAGACCTTTGCAGATGCGACCACCGGAGCAGGAGGGTCCCTCCTCGACGGAACCGTCGCACAGGCGATGGTCGGCGTCCCGGGCCGGGTGAAGCAGCAGAGCATTCTGGGACAGGCCGCCCGCGGAGAGCTCGTTGGCGTGCGGAAAGATGCCACGGAAACCGCCGGCACATGGCAGGTCGACGGCGTTCGCCTGTCGTTTCCACTCTATCACTCGAGCCGGTGGGGCTACCGTCTGTTCAGCCCTCGAGACGTCGAGCGCGCCACCATGCCACTGGAGTATGTCCTGGAGCATCCGAACCGGCCCCTGCTCGACCGGACATTCCAGGACATGCGTGCGCTCGCCGATCGGCACGGCTTCAGTGTGACGGTCATGGTGGCGCCATCTGCGGCTCGGCTCCACGGCGCGGAGTTCGATGACTTCCCCGCGCTTTCGCCGCAGCCGCACTTCATTGACTACGTGCTCTCGCAGGCGGAAAAGTCGGGGTTCGACACACTCGATCTTTACCGCGAGCTCATGCCGTTCGCCGAATCAGAGCTTCTGTACTATCGCGACGACCACCACTGGAACGAACACGGCAACGAGATCGTGGCTCAGCTCATCGAATCAGCACTCGCTCGCCATTGATCGAGACGTCGACACGAGCGCGCTCGCACTTCCTCCGTCAACGTCAGCACCGGGAGGGAGACGAATGGGATGTTCGCGTCGAAATCGATTGCCCCAGCAGACTCGCCGGGGCGCGACTGTCGAAGCCGCGGCGCGCAGTCTACCGAGCTCCCGGCGGGCCCGTGTTGACCCGAAGGTCCGTTACCTCGACGACGAACTCCATGCCTCCGCCGCTCAGCATCTTTTCGAGCCGCTCCATCTGGGGCTTCATCATCCCTTCCATCATCTTCCGTTCCGCATCGGACATCTTCGCCATTGCGGCCTTCATTTCCTCGAAGCTGCGGCGCGCCTGTTCGATGTCGGCCGGCGACATACCCGGAGCGGGTCCGGTCATCTTCATCACGCTGCGGAATGGGTGAAGCAGACCTTCGATGTCGCGGTAATCCTCGAGCTGGACTTCCATCGTGATCGGCTGAGTCCTGCCATCGACCGTCGTGGTCCCCTCCATCATCATTTTACGGACCACGTGGTCCGCTGCGTCCAGATATAGCGTCGCCCGGCGCAGCTCCATGTCACCGGCTTCCTCGGGCAGCGGCGCCAGGCCCGGCACTGCCGAGAGGTCGTCGATGGCGAGCACATGAGTCGTGCGCCCCTGCACGGTCTCGGTTCCCTCCAGCTTTGCGTGCTCGACCGCACTGGCGAGCATTTCATGAGGGGTGCCCGCCTCCTCATTGTCCACTGGCATTGACTGCCCACCGACAGTCATGTGGCGCGGACGGAAGACGGTCCGACCGTTCACCGTCTCGCGCTCGTAGTAGATCGTACTCTCCATACCCATCACGTTCTGCACGATGGTGTAGTTCTCGATGCCGCTCGTGCGTGATTCGTGATGAGCGAGCGCCGCCTCCAGCATCTCCGCGGCGGATGTCTGGGATGCGGCGGAGGTCGGGACGAGCACGAAGGGGAGCGCGCAGAGCGCCGCGATGGGTGCGGGGCGGAGTCGCATGAGTTCTCCTCGTTGCGGGATACCGGACGGTGAGCGGTCCTGCCGGGGTATGGAGGCAACCTAAGGTCCGGCACGGGCGGGTGCCAAGTCATGGCTGCCGCGCGCGCCGGGGGACCTGACTCTCTCGGATGCCTGTAACCATATTCGGCCGTTCGACATCCCATACTTCAGGGACCCCCTGCCCGGAGGCGCGATGATGTCGGACGATCTGGAGAGGACCACGAGGCATTCCCGGCGCGGGATCCTCCACGAACGGTATCCGGACGCCCGGATGCTGCACGGACTCCGCGAGGACGTTCGGTTTGCACTGCGTTCGCTCCGGCGAACGCCCGGCTACGCGGCCATCGTGGTGCTCACGCTCGGTCTCGGCATCGGTGCGGCGACATCGACGCAGGCGGTGATAGACCCGCTGCTGCTGCGGCCGCTCACATTCGATGATCCGGACCGCCTCGTCACGCTGGACAGCGGCCTGCTGCCGGGGGAGTACGACATTATCGGGCGGAACACGCGTGCGTTCGCCCGGCTGTCGCTGATGAACGCGAACGTCGTGTTCGGTCTGTCCGGCGCCGGCGAGGCCGAGAGGGTGTCGGGTGCGACAGTGACGCCTGATTTCTTCACGACGCTCGGCGTACGCCCGGTGCTCGGCACACTTCCCGACGCGTCCGCGACCGAGACGGCGGTGCTGTCGTACGACCTGTGGCAGCTGCGGTTCGGTGGTGCGCAGGATGTGATCGGACGCACGGAGCGGATCGATGGGCGCCCGGTCGCCGTGAGTGCAGTGATGCCGCGCGGGTTCAGCTATCCGGCGCGCACGCAGCTCTGGCTGGCCGCGCCGCTGGATGCTGCAAACGTCGGCGCGTTCTGGGGCATGGGCGGACATCGCATGGTGGGCCGGCTCCGGCCCGGCGCGAGTGGAGCACAGGCGCAGGCGGAGATCCGCGCGCTGTCGGCGGAGATGAGTGCGGCGAATCCGCTGTGGACGCCGGCGGTGGACTATCGTGCGGAAGTCGGCGTCGTATCGCTGCACGAAGCGCTCGTCGGCGATGTGCGACGGGCGCTGCTGCTCCTCGGCGCGGCGGTCGGCCTGCTGCTGCTGATTGCGTGCTCGAACGTCGCGAACCTGGTGCTGGCGCGCGGCCTCGGCCGTACGCGCGAGCTGGCTCTGCGCACAGCCCTCGGCGCGAGCAGCGGCCGTATCGTCCGCCAGCTCCTGACGGAATCACTGGTACTCGCGTGCGCGGGAGGGGCGGCCGGCGTGGCCTTCGCGGCGATTGCCGTACGCGCACTCCGGACCGTTCTGCCGGCTGACCTGCCGCGCCTGGCGGAGGTCGGCGTCGACCTGCGCGTGCTGGCCGCCAGTCTCGCGATCACGTTCGCAGTCGGCTTGCTGCTGGGTGTGCTGCCCGCGCGCCGCGCGATGCGCTTCGATCTGGAGAGCTCACTGCGCGAGGGGGGTCGCGCGCTCGGCGACCGGGCCGGACGTCGCCTGTCCGGCGGGCTGGTCGTGGCGCAGGTCACGCTGGCGGTGCTGCTCGTCACCGGTGCGGGCCTCGTCGGGCGCAGTCTGCTGGCATTGCAGCGCACGGATACGGGCATTGCACGCACCGAGGTCGTCACCGCACGCGTCGATCTGCCGGCTGCGCAGTACAATGCACCCGCCGAGCGTAATGCGTTGTACGAGCGGCTGCTGTCGCGCATGAGCGCCGTACCGGGCATGCAGTCCGTCGCCGTGACGAGCCAGCTCCCCTTCAGCGGGCATGTGCAGCTCAGTGCGATGTCCGTGGAGCATGTAACGCAGGACCCGAACAACCTGCCGATGTTCGTGCATCGTCGTGTCACGCCCGGGATGTTCGAAGCACTGGGCATTCCGCTGCGTCGGGGCAGCCTGTTCACGCGTGCGGATGCAGCGCCGGACGGGATCAGGATGGCGATTGTCGACGAAGCGGCAGCACGCGAGTTCTGGCCTGGCGAGAATCCGGTCGGACGGCGGCTCGGGCGACCCTGGCTGAACGAGATGATGGTAGTGATCGGTGTGGTCGGCGCGGTGCTCGACGGCGAGCTGGCCGGCGAGGCTCAGCCGACGGTATACACGCCGCTCGCGCAGGAGCCGCCGCTGAGTGCATTCATCGTTATGAACAGTGGGGCTGGAATGAATATCGTGCCGACGCTGCGCAGCGCACTGCGGGAGATCGATGCAACAGTGCCGCTGAGCGACGTTGCAACCGTGCGCACGCTCGTGTCCGACACGCTCGCAGCAGAGCGACTGTCAGCGCGGCTGCTCGCCATATTCGGCGGCGTAGCTCTGGTCCTCGCCCTCATCGGTATTTACGGCGTGCTGTCGTATGCGGTCACGCAGCGCAGTCGCGAGCTGTCGCTGCGCCTCGCGCTCGGTGCGCGCCGCGCGCACGTACTGCGAATGGTGCTCGGCGACGGGATGAAGCTGGCAGCAACCGGTGCCGTGCTCGGCATCATCGCCGCGCTCGGGATCGCCCGCCTCGTCAGCGGCATGCTGTACGGTGTAGAGCCGCACGATCCAGTGACCATCGCCGGCGTGACGCTCGTGGTACTCACGGCGGCCGCGGCTGCCGTGCTGATCCCGGCCGTGCGCGCGAGCCGGTTCGAGCCGATGCACGTGCTGCGCGACTGAGCCGGCGCGTCGCCTCTACCTCCGGCGGCACCAGGATTCGTCACCGCGTGAGGCCGTGTCGGGACGCGAGGTTCGCGCAGAGGATACAGTCCTGGCTTCAGGTGCGCGCCCGTCGACGTCAATCGTACCCCAACCCTACCCGCTCCGTCGCGGTGACAGCATCACAGCCCGTGCCGACGTCGAAGTGTACCCGGCTACTCAATCCGCTACGGCGGGGCAATCCACCGTCGCCCCGGTACGTCAACCGTGCTCCGCCCGACGCGGCGCACGCCGTGGGGCCATTACTACGTTCGAGCGGCCCCACATGCCGCGGCCCACGCAGTGGGGCCATTGCTACGTTCCGAGCGGCCCACATGCCGCGGCCCACGCAGTGGGGCCGCTCCTACATTCCAAGCGGCCCCATATGCCGTGGAACAGGACGTGGCCGGGACGTATTATTGGCAGTGATCGGACCACAATCGAGGAGCTGTCATGACTGCGTCGCCCGATTTGCCGCCATCCCGCGTCCGCGTCTACATCGCGAGTTCTCTCGACGGCTTCATCGCCGGACCCGGTGACGATCTGAGCTGGCTCACGGGTCCCGATGCGGCCAATACCGGCGGCGATACGGATCCCGAAGCACTCACGTTCGACAGCTTCATTGCCGACGTAGGTGCTGTTCTGATGGGGCGCGGGACGTTTGACGTAGTCCGCGGAATGGAGTGGTGGGGCTACGGGAAGCGCCCCGTTCTGGTGGCGACACATCGTGAACTGGGTGAGGGTGTCCGGAAGACCGTGCGCGCGGTGTCCGGGTCGATCGAGGAGATGGTGGCGGAGGCGAAGAAAGCCGCGCGCGGGAAGGACGTCTACATCGACGGCGGTGACCTCATCCGGCAGGCTGCCGACGCGGACCTCCTGGACGACATCACCCTCACCCTCGCGCCGATCGCGCTGGGTGCGGGACACCCGCTCTTTGCCGGGATCGGGAAACGGTACCCGCTGGAGATCACGGGCCACCACACGTACGAGGGTGGCATGGTCCAGATCCGGGCAAGGCCGGGCAAGCGTCGCTAGGCAGATCGTTGCCACGCCGATTGGCGGATTGCGTGCTTCTCCTGACGTGCAGAATCCGCCGATCGGGGAATAGTGCCGGGGCCGACGAACGGCGATCGTCGCTCCATGACCCGACTCCGCCATTCTTCGGTACGCATTGGTCGACATGCCAGCGACCCGGCTCGCCCCCCCGTTCGATCATCGGGATGGCGAGCCCGGATCGCTGCTGGTGCGACGCTCTGGTCCGCAGGCTACGCGGCCCTTGGCATCTGGTGGTCCGCGGGACGTGGCACCTTCCCCTTCGGTGTGGGCCCCGCGAACGGACCCGCCGCCTCCCTTCTTCATGGTCTGCCGCCGGAGGTGGGAGCCCCGCTGGTCGCCATCATCGGATTCGCGGGTACCCTGCTTGGCATCCACGGTGCACGGCGGGACCACCGGGGAGTGGTTACGACACCCCATCGGGCCTTCGCCTGGACGTTGGCCGCCGTGCTCATGCTGGTCGTGCCGGATGGCCGCGCGATCGCCGTGGCCGCCTATGCGCCCATGTTCCTCTTGGGTGCGCCGTTCGACTGGCCGCCGGGCAGCTTCTGGCAGGAGGTCACGTGGCCGATCTGGAATCAGTATCTCTGTGTCCTCGGCGGAGCACTCTGGGCCTCGACGGCGCTCGGGTATTCCCGACGAGCGGCCGGGCGGTGCGTCCGATGCGGTCGCGATCCACTGGCCAGTGAAGCCTGCACACGCACGATTGCACTGCGCCTGGGCAGGCAGGCCGTGGCGGTCGCGATGATAGCGCCGCTCCCCTACGCGGCCACGCGGCTGGCCTGGGCCTTCGGCATCCCGGTCGGAATGCCGGCGGACGTGCTGACCGCGATCCGCGAGAGCGGGTCCGCGTTCCCGGCGGCGGGTCTCGCCGCCGTAGCGATGGTCGGGGCGCTCCTCACACTGGGGCTCGTTCAGCCCTGGGGCGAGGCCTTCCCCGCCTGGGTCCCGCGGCTGGGTGGCCGTCGCCTTCCGCCGGCGATTGCCGTCGTCCCTGCCGGCATCGTGGCCGTACTCGTCTTCGGCGCGGGCCGCGGTGTGGCGCGCGACTGGATTGAGGCGAGACTCCGCGGAGATGCCGGCTCGGCAATGGACCTGGTGGGACTGGTATGGCCGGTGTGGGGATTGGCTCTTGGAGTCGCCGCGTGGGCCTACCACATCCGTCGACGCCGCCGTTGCCGGGCCTGCGGAGGCGGCTAGCGACCACATCACATCACGTCGCTCGTCACGAGCAGTCGCACCGCATTGGACGCTGTAACTCCTATGGTGCGGCGGCGAGTGCCAGGGACTGATGTGCCGAGATTCCTGCCATGGCTCCATCCGCTGCCGCGAACGTGCCGCTGTAGGGCACCCGGGCCGCGTCACCTGCGGCGAAGACATTCGGCACGCTCGTCTCCTTGCGCTCATCGGTCCGAATGACGGGGCCGAGGGGACCCTCGTTGAACGCGCAACCGAGACGCTCCGCAAACGGTGCGGCCATGCGGGTGCGTGAGGCGCTGAACAGCGCATCCACCGGAACGATGTCGCCTCCCTCGAGCTGAATTCCGTCGAGTGCGGGCGCGTCCCCCAGCAGTGATTGCAGGGGCCGCGTTTCCAGCTTGACGCCACGCGCCATGAGCTGCGCGCGCTGCTCGGCGTGCGGGTCGAACGCGCCGTTGGTGAAGAGAGTGACGTCGGCGCTCCAGTCCGGGAGGAGCAGCGCCAGGTGCATCGCTGCGTCGCTGGTGGCGAGGACGCCGAGCCGGGCATCGGCCACCTCGTAGCCGTGGCAGTATGGACAGTGGAGCACTGTCTTGCCCCACCGCTCGCGAAGGCCCTGGATGGCCGGCAGTTCGTCCACCACGCCGGTCGCCAGGATCAGGCGCGCGGCGCGCAGTACGCTGCCCGACGCGAGCTCGACTGCAAATCCGCCGTGGTCGATCGTGGAGATGTCCACCGCCAGTTCCTCGCGCAGCCTCACCGTCGCGTACGCCAGCACCTGTTCTCGAAAAGTCTCGAGAATCGCTTCGGGCGAACGCCCGTCCTGGCCGAGGAAGCCGTGAGAAGCGCGGGCGAAACGGTTCCGCGGCCGGCCGGCGTCGACGATGAGGGTGCGCGTGCGCGCCCTTCCGAGCTGCAGTGCCGCCGCGAGTCCCGCCCAACTCCCGCCCACTACCACCACATCGACATCGTCACCCGACATCAGAGTATCTGCCGTGAAGCCAGGCGCCCCGGACTCTGCTGGCCGACGCGTCGATCTCTCTCGTCGTAACCAGCTGTATTCATCTTCCATGGTCATTTCCGATAGCGTGGTGTCTGAGTGTTGCTCACCGGTATCTACCATCGGACGTTGTCGGAAACCATCTGCCGAATGGCAGATCCGCGATCGGTACTGACGCTAGGTGTCCGCATCGTGCGCGAGCGGGAGGACATGCTCGATCATGGCGCGAACGAAGGCCTCGGGTTCCTCGAACGGTGGGTTGTGCGCGGATTCCTCGAACCAGACGAGCCGCTTGTGGGGCGCTTCGATGCGCCGGAAGTACTCTGCGGCCGTGACTGCGGGGACGTGCCAGTCGTGACGTCCCAGCATGAACACGATCGGCACGTCGAAGCGCCGGATTTCCGTGAGGTCGATGCGTGAATACTGCGGCCGGAGCGCCTCGAGCGAGAATCGGTTGCCCTGCCCGAACTTCACGAGATCCACGATCGAAGCCTCGTCCGTGCGAAGCGCGGCCCAGATCAGGGAAAACGTGGACAGCCCGCCGCGCAGCGATCCGCCGAGCCGCTCTACCCAGCGCCCGAGCTCGAGCTCATCATCGACGTTTGCCGGCCCGGGCTCGAGGTCGCGGAGCGCTTCGAGTGCCCTGGCGTCGTCCTTCGCTTCCGCCTGCCTCAGCGCCCACGCGAGCGAAACACGCTCGCCCTCGGCGAAATCAGCGATCTGCGCGACACCGACGTACGCGGCAACCTTCTCCGGATGCGCATGGGCGTAGAGCGTGCCCAGGATCGTGCCCCAGGAGTGGCCGAGCAGGACGACGCGATCGTGACCGAAGCGGGCGCGCACGCTGTCGACCAGCTCATCGAGATCCCGGACCATGCGCCCGATCGTCATGGAGTCGCGGGCGAGGTCGCCCGAGTAGGAGCGACCGGCGCCGCGCTGCTCCCAGTACACTACGAGGAAGTGGTCCTCCAGGGCCGCGTTGTAGTGACGGAAAAGCGCGGACTCGCTCGCGCCGGGGCCGCCGTGGAGGAGCACGAGGGCAGGCGCCCCGGCATCGCGTGCCCGGAACCACACGGCCTGTTCCGCCCCACCCAGCACCAGCCGCTCCATGGATGCGACGCTCCCCTCTATCGGGCGTCCATAGCGATCGTGGAAGGGCTCGGTCCAGGTGCAGCCGGTGAGGGCCAGCAGCATGAGTCCGGCGAGCTGCGCTACCCACTCGCACATGCGTCGCTTCCCGTCTGCCGGGCGGTCGGGTGTCCCACTCACGGTTCGGCGTAGCCCCGGGTCCAGGCCCACACCGCGATCCCGACGCGGTTTCGCACCCCCAGCTTGCGCTGGATGTTGGCCAGATGCGTCTTGGCCGTCCCGGCAGAGATGAAGAGATCTCGACCGATCTCGGCATTGGTCTTCCCCTGAGCGACGAGCCGGGCGACGGCGATCTCCCGTTCGGTCAGCGGCTCCCCGGGCGCGTCCGCCGTCGATGTCTCCTGCTGCCGCAGGTGCCGCAGGAGTCGCACGGTGACGGAAGGGCTGATGAGGGCGTCGCCCGCCATCGCCGCGCGGACTGCTTCGACGAGCAGGGCCGGTCCCGCCCGCTTGAGCAGGAAGCCGCACGCCCCGTGAGAAAGGGCAGCGTGAACGTACTCGTCCAGGTCGAACGTCGTGACTACCACGACGCGCACGGGGTCGGCGACGCCCGGGCCGGCGAGCACACGCGTCAGCTCGAGCCCGTCCATCCGGGGCATCCGGATATCCGCCAGCACCACGTCGGGCCGGAGTCGGCGGGTGAGCTCCAGTGCGGCCACTCCATCGGCCGCGTCGCCAATGACACGCATGTCCGGCTGCGCATCCAGGATGATGCGGAAGGCGTGGCGGACCGATGCCTGGTCGTCGGCGAGGAGGACCCGAGTCGTCATGACCGCGTCGGCAGTGCCACCGGCAGGGTAGCCGAGACCTTCCAGCCGGACTCGGTGACATCGTCGAGCGCGCCCGCGGCGAAGCTCCCTCCCAGGCCTTCGACCCGTTCGGCAAGGTCGACGAGGCCGAGACCCGCCGGTCTGGATTCGGGCCGCTGGAACCGCGGCCGCAGGGGGCTGTTGCCGGCCACCGTGTTCGTGATCGTAACTCCCATCGCTATCCCATCGATCCCGATGACGCGCGAGACCCGAACCTCGACGCGGGTCGATGCGGGAGCGTGGCGGCGTACATTCGTGAGCGCCTCCCGTACCACCCTGTACGCCGTGGTAGCCGCCGCAGGCGGGACGCAAGTGTCCGAGAGCGGGTCGAATTCAACGCGGACGGGCAACCGGTCCGTCATGGAGAAGCGTCCCACGAGAAGGAAGATGTCCTCCAGGCTCGGCAGACGCGCGTCGTCCACCTGGCCTGAATTGCCCTCGAATGAAGACGCCCGGCTACCGGGTGCGTGAGCATCGCGCAGGGTGTGGACCGTTCGGTCGAGCGAACCGAGCGCTTCCAGCCCCGCCTCCTCGATTCCGCGGAGCGACGCGGCTACCTCCTCCGGGGCGCGCGCCGCGGCGACCTGCGCCGCCTGAGCCTGCACCACCATGGCCGTCACGTCGTGGGCGACGAAATCGTGCAGATCGTGAGCGAGCTGCAGACGTTGCGCTCGACGCGCCTCGACCACTGCCCGGGCCCGCCGGACCTCGATGGCGCGCAGGTACAGCCCCAGCGCAACGGGACCGGCGGCAACGAACGCCCAGGCGGACAGCACACCGAGCGTCTCGAGCGGCGATGCGGGATTCGTAACCCGCAGCAGCGTTAGAGTGGCCGCGGCGGCGATCAGGATGCCCGCCAGGGGGGCCTCCGTTGCGCTCGCCCAGCGCGCAATCAGGCCAAGAAAGAAAAGGAGCAACGCCTCGAGGGTCAGGATCCAGAAGGCTTCCCTGGGCACCTCATGAGCGTCATGCGCGAATGCGGCGACCAGCGACAGCGTCGCCACGGCGACGGTCATCGAAACGAGCCACCCCCGACTGCGCGGCCACTCGGCAATCACGGCAGCCGCAGCAGCGAGCGCGAGGGCAGCAGGGATGTATACGAGGCTGTCGGCGGCGTCACCCGATCGCACGAGGAGGCGCTCGATCGCGAGCAGTGCAGCGACCGAGCCAAGTGTAACCGCCCCCGCAGTGATCCGACGCGCCATGATTGCTGGCATCGCGCCTCCTCTTGCCTGACTCGGGTCAGAGCCCCGCGGACGCGCTGCGTCCGATTGCGCGTGCTTCCCCAAACGCGATCGCTGGGGCACGCTCCTACGATACCGTCCGCGCCTCGGAAGATCCATCTGCCGATCGGCAGAGCCGCTCCCGGCGGGGGGCGTGCAGAATCGCCCGATCGACCGATGGTCGCCGACTGCTTCCGGCCTCATCGTTCGGACCATGAAACGCGATGCACCGCGGTAGTACAACTCACCCGTCTTCCAGACGTCGGACCGCGAAGGAGGAGTAGCCAAATGCGACGGATAGTTCTTCAGATGATGACAACCCTCGACGGCCGGCTCGACGACCCAATGGCCTGGGCCAGCGGCGTGGATGACGCGCAGTACTGCGACATCGACGAGGTCTACGCCAGCTTCGACACCGTCATCGTCGGCAGAAGCACATACAACGAGATGGCGGCGTACTGGCCCGGCGCGCTGGACAATGCGGCGGGTGGCCCGGTGAACCAGGCGATGGCGCGTCGGATGCACGCGTACAGGAAGCTCGTCATAACCCGGTCCGAAGGGCCGCCCCTGAGTGCCTGGCACAACGTCGACCGCATCGTGGCGCCGACGGACGACGACCTGAAGTGCTGCCTTGAAGAGCTCAAGGCGCAGAGCGGCGCCGACGTTCACCTCGCCGGCGGAGCTAGCCTCGCACAGTCCGTGATCGCGCTCGGACTCGTGGATGAGTTCTACTTCTTCGTCAATCCCGTGGCTTCGAGGGGCGCAGTATGGTTCGAGCGACTCCAGGGATCGCAGCGCCTGCACTTTCGCGAAGCCCGTGCCTATCCAAACGGGGTCGTTCGCCTTCACTACCTGCCTTCGCGCCCGCTCAATGGACGTCGTCCCGACGACTTCACTGAACTGCTGGGACAGGACCACCGTTCGGACCATGAAAGATAGTGCTGTGGTTGCAACGGGTGCCCCTGTCCGTCGCGGGATAGGGGTGAATTCCTGGCTCCCGGGCGTGGTGCACCGGTGGCCGGAGTGGATCGCCTTCTGGGCGGCCATCTTGTCCGCCGAATATGCGTTGCTCGCGTTCTGGTGGACTCAGGGGCATCCCGGCCTGCCGAGCGCGTTGGTATTGGATGCCGACGGAGGCGACATCGTCGCATGGGGCGTGCTCGAGCGACTGACGCCAGGCGGAATCGTTGTTCTCGCGATCGTCTTCGTCGGAGTCGCGTGCGGACTCGTGCGCACGACACGCTCACGGCCGGTGCGCACGACAGGCTCCCAGCTCACGCGTGCGACACTCGTCGTGGCGGCATGGAGCGTTGCGGTCACACTGCTCATCGGCGTACCGGACGCACGGCTGGTGGCGCTCCTGGCGTACCTGCCCGCCTTCGTGCTCGGCGCCCCGTTCGACTGGCCGCCGGTGTCATTCTTCGATGTCATCACGTGGCCGATCATCAACCAGCTCGTCTGCCTCGTCGGCGGGTTGGTGTGGGCGGGCGCTGCCCTCGTTTTCACCCGCCACGTGCGTGCGGCCTGCCCCGGCTGCGGCCGGGGAACCGAAGCGCGCGCGTGGACGTCGGCTGCCGCAGCCCGGCAGTGGGGCACGGCTGCGACCTGGATCGCCGTCGTGATCCCGCTGGTCTACGCGACAACTCGTCTCGCGTGGGCCGCGGGCGTGCCGCTCGGCATCACGGAGTCCTTCCTTCGCGAGGGTCAGGAGATCGGCATGTGGCGAGCCGGGGCGGCCCTCGCCGCCGTCGCGATCTCAGGCGCGTGGCTCACGGTCGGGCTCGTGAGGCCCTGGGGCGAGATCGTCCCGCGCTGGATCCCGGTTCTGCGCGGACGGCGGGTCCCACCCCTCGTCGCCATCGTGCCCGCGGCTGTCATGTCCTGCCTCTTCCTGTCCGCAGGCCTCGATGCGGTCGGCGCCTTTATGCAGCATGGGTTTCCGGACGAGGGGTGGGGCACCACCGCACCGACGCTACTCTGGCCCGCCTGGGGCGTGTCCCTCGGGTTGGCGACCCTCGGCTACTACTACCGCCGCCGCGGCCGCTGTGAACGATGTGGCCGTGGCGGGTGACTCAAGCACAGTCATGCGACATCTCGAAGGACGAAAAATGAGCAAGCTCTCATTCAGCATTCGTGCGATCGCAGGGGCGACGACGGCTCTGGCGGTCCTGACTTTTCCCGGGGCGTGCCAGGTGACGCGGCAATCCGGCACGCTGGCTGGCGTCTGGGAGGGCACTGCAAATGTGCCGAACGGACGGCTGGTGATGCAGCTCGACATCCGCAGATCGGAAGGGGGATGGAGTGGCTTCTTCCGTGTGCCGGCGGAGTCCGTGGAGATCCCGATCGAGGCCGTGCAGGCGAGTCTGGATTCGGTCACCGTGAAGGTCGTACCTGGCAGGATCTTCACCGGCGTCCTGAACCGCGACAGCTTGCCTGGAACACTCGAGCTCGACGGCCGCCGGTTCCCCACGCTGTTCGTGCGTGCGGGATCAGCCACGGCGCGCTCGCTACGGGCACGCGCGGATTCGGTCGTGGCGGAGCATCGCGCAAAACCGCTGGTTCGTACCGCGACCGGACCGGCGTTCCACGACGTCGACAATGCTGCGCTGCATGGGCTCATTGCAGCCGCGGATTCGGCTCACACCCATTCGCTCGTGCTGCTCAGGGATGGACAGCTCGTCGGCGAGTGGCACTCCGGCGGAGACGCACGCCGAATCGAGGCGATGTCCGTCACGAAGTCGATCCTGAACCTGGCGGCGGGGCGCCTTCAGACACTAGGCCTCCTCGAATCCCTGGACACGCCCGTACATCACTTCTTTCCGCAGTGGTCGGAGGGCGCGGCGAGCCGTGTGACGATCTGCCACCTGATGACCCATACATCCGGGATCGTATCCGACCGTGACACCCGTGAGATCTACGCGAGCGACGATTTCGTTCAGTACGCGCTCGACTCGGGGGTTGGAAAGGAGCCGGGCAGCGAGTTCTTCTACAACAACAGCGCGGTCAACCTGCTGGCAGGGGTCATCAGCCGGATCGCCGGGCAGCCGATGGACGAATTTCTCCGTGAAGGCCTGTTCGCCGCCCTCGGGATCACCGACTTCGAATGGTCGCGCGACCGCGCGGGGAATCCACACGGGATGTCCGGGCTTCAGATTCACGCCCGCGATCTGGCAAAACTCGGGCAGCTGGTGCTGAACCGCGGCGTCTGGGAGGATCGTCGCCTGATCGACGCGGCCTGGTTCGACACGAGTATGACGGCCGGTTCACCGCTGAACCCTCGAGCGGGTATGCTGTGGTGGCTCATCCGCGAGAAGGAAGACATCGTCGGCTACCGCGCGGACGGATATCTGGGGCAGTACGTGGTGATCTATCCTGAAAGCGGTTTGGTCGCTGTCCGGATGGTGATGTCCTCTCCCGCGTACGACCCCGCAACCGATCTGTTCGGCGACTTCGCCGAACGCGTTCGTGCGCTGGCGCGGTGAAGAACCTGGTGACGTGTGCGGCTCGCGGACGGCGCGGTCTCCGCCGTGGCGGAAACTCAGTCCCGTGTCGAGTCCATCGTGAAAAAGGCGACGACGGCGCCGCAGAAGCAGAGGCCGGCACTGATGACCATCGCGCGCGCGAATCCGCGCGTGAGAGTCGCGCCGCCGATGTCGCCGGTGCCCGCCATTCCCGCCGCGAGCGGCAGCAGCGCCACGGCCAGCAGGCCCGCGATGCGTGCCACCGCGTTATTGAACGCCGACGCGACGCCCTTCAGCTCCTGTGGCGCGGCCTCAAGCACGGCAGCCGTAAGCGGGGCAACGAGCAGGCCGAGCCCGAGGCCGAACACGACGAGCGCGGGCAGGATCGCGCGAATGTAGTCGGCGCCCGGCTGCACGCGGACGAACAGGAGCATGCCGGCGCCGGCAAGCGACGCGCCGAGCGTCATGGGCAGCCGTGCGCCGATGCGCGTCGCCCATCCGCCCGCGAACGGTGAGAGTACGACGAGGAGGAAGTTGATCGGCAGGAGCGCGGCACCGGCGCTCAGCGGACTGATGCCGAGCCCGTTCTGGAGCTGGAGCATCAGCAGGAAGAACAGCCCGCTGAGAGCCGCATACACGAGCAGCGTGGTCACGTTGGCACCGGTGAATGCGCGTGACCGGAACATCGTGAGCGGCAGCAGCGGTGTGCCGGTCCTGCGTTCGTACCACAGGAACGCGACCAGCAGCGCACAACCACCTGCGCCGACTGCGACAACCCATGGCGTGGTGAACCCGGCGGTCGGCCCGCTGATCAGCATCGTGATGAGACCGCCAAGGCCGAGCGTTGCGAGCACGGCACCCGGATAGTCGACCGCGCGCGCATCGGTCGTATTCGCGGCAGGTAGTGAGCGCCGCGCAAGCCACGCCGCGAGCAGTGCGAACGGCGCGACGATCGCGAATATGATTCGCCAGGATGTCACTTCCAGGAGCGCGCCTCCCAGCAGCGGGCCGATCGCCGTCGACGCACCGGACCAGCCGGCCCACTGGCCGATGGCGCGACCGCGCTCGTCTTCGGCGAACACCGTTTCCAGCAGGGCGAGGCTGTTCGGCACGAGCATCGCACCCGCTGCACCCTGGAGCAATCTAAGTGTGATCAGCGTGCCGATGCCGGGCGCGACCGCGACGAGCACCGATGTGACGGCGAAGCCGACCGCGCCGAGCGTGAAGATGCGGCCGCGACCGAACACATCGCCCAGTGCACCGCCCAGCAGAATGAGTGCGCCGAGCGTGAGCAGGAAACCGTCGAGGATCCACTGCAGCCCGGCGAGGCCGAGATCCAGGTCGCGGGCGATGGACGGCAGCGCCACGTTCACGACGGTCATCTCGACGAAGACCGCGCCCGACCCCATCACCGTAGCAAGCACGATGAGCCGTCCGCGTGCAGACCGCAGGGGGATATACGGCGGGTTCATTGCGCGGAAAAGCGTGTCGTGATCGCTCGCTCGATCGCGCCGAGCACGGTATCCACGATCAGTGCGAGCGCGGCCGCGGGGATCGCACCCAGCAGAATCATCCGCGTGTCCGACAGCGCGAGTCCCGAGACGATCGGATCGCCCAGACCACCCGCACCGATGAACGCTGCCAGTGTCGCAGTGCCGACGCCGATGACGGCTGCGGTGCGAATCCCGGCCATGATGATCGGACTGGCCAGCGGCAGTCGCACCAGGTACAGCACCTGTCCCGCTGTCATGCCGAGCGCATGCGCCGCCGCCACCGCGTCCGGCGCCGCGTCACGCACACCGCTGTACGTGTTGCGGAGAATCGGATAGAGCGAATACAGGAACAGCGCCACCAGCGCCGGGACGACACCAATCCCCAGCAATGGAATCATGAACGCGATCAGTGCGATGCCCGGAATCGTCTGGAGCACGCCGAACGCGCGGATGACCGGCTCCGCAGCCGCGCCCGCACGCTCGAGCGCGAGACCGATGGGAAGCGCCACCGCGATCGCCGCGGCGAGTGAAACGAGCACGAGCAGCAGATGCCGCAGCGTCAGCGTGGCAAGGAGCGCACGCTGATCGATGAAGTAGCGGAACAGCGAAGATCGGCCTGGGGGCGATGCCCGTGGCTCGCGCGTCGCAGGATCCAGCAGGCCGAGCTCGCGCAATGCGGCCGCTGCCACCCGTGGGATCTCCTGACCGCCCGACTCGACGCGCTCGTTCAACTGTCGCATGAGCACCTGGTCGATGCGGCCCGACAGCTCGGACAACGCGGCTACGGCCTGCGGGAACTCGCGGTAGAACCGTCCGCTCACCAGCGCGGCTGCCTCGTAGGGGGGGAAAAAGCCGCGATCGTCAGTCAGCACGACGAGTCCATGCCGTGCGATCAGACCATCAGTCGAGTACCCATCGATCACGTCGACGTTGCCATTCACGAGCGCCGTGTACTTCACTGCCTGCAGCAGCGACCGGACCTGAGAAAACCGGATCGCGTACTCCTGCTGGAGTCCCGGCAGTCCGTCCGGGCGGCCGATGAAGTCCGGTGTCAGGCCCGCCGTGAGGCCCGGCGCCGCGCGACTCAAATCGGTGAGCGTGCGCAGTCCGTGCTCCTCCGCAGTCTCCGGCCGCACCGCGATGGCGTACGTGTTCTCGAAGCCGAGCGGCGGCAGCCAGTGAACATCGAAGCGCTGCGGAAACTCCGTCGCAACCCGACGGAACACGGCGCGTGCATCACGCTCCGGCTGCTCATCCAGGATGGCGAGCAGACCGGTGCCCGTGTATTCGGGATAGACATCGATGGCGCCACGACGCAGTGCACCGAACGCGATCTCCGTCGCGCCGAGACCCGGCCGCCGGTCCACGCGGAAACCGCGCGCCTCGAGCAGCTGCGCGAACATCTCGGCCAGCAGATACGATTCGGCGAACGGCTTGGACGCGACTGCGATCGGTCGCGTCTCGGGCGGGGGCGCGGCCTGCAACAGTGCACACAGCATGACCCCTGCAATCATGACACGGTCACGCCGGACTTGCGGATGAGCTCGGCCACATAGGGTGTGGCAGGAGCGGCCACGACTTCACGGGTCGGGCCCACGTGCTCGAGGCGGCCGCGGCGCAGCACCGCCGTCCGGTCCGCCAGCACCACCGCTTCGCGCAGATCATGTGTGACCAGCAGTGTCGTCACCGGCAGCTTGCGCCGGATATTCAGGAAGGCCTCGTGGACATCGCCGCGCGTGATCGCATCCAGCGCACTGAACGCTTCATCGAGCAGCAGGTAACGCGGCTGCGCCGCGAGCGCGCGCGCAATGGCGACACGCTGCCGCTGCCCGCCGGACAGCTCCGCCGGTCTGCGCTGCGCAAACATTTCCGGCGCAAGGCCGACCAGCTCCAGCGCCGATCGCGCGGCACCCTCGGGATCGGCGTGCCGTTCCAGCGACGGCACGAGTGCAACATTGCGGAGCACGGTCCAGTGCGGCAGCAGTCCGCCGGTCTGCGGCACGTAGCCGATGCGCCGGCGCAGAGCAATCGGATCGTGCGCGGCGACATCTTCACCGCCGGCAAGGACGCTTCCGGCATCCGGCTCGACCAGGCGATTGAACAGATGCAACAGCGTCGTCTTGCCGGAGCCACTCTCGCCGACGATCGCGAGGCACTCACCGGTGGCAACAGTCAGGCTGACGCCGTCCAGCGCGACGACGTCGCGGTACGCCTTGCGTACGTCGATCGTTTCGAATGCTGCGGGCGGTCCGCCAGCGGTCATCCGCCCTCCCGTCGGAGCACGGTCAGGACGGAGGACGGGAGATACATGCCGCAGTGGGGATCAGTGGCTGGAGCATTCCTGTAACCTGCACGGTTCGGCGCAGGCCGGCCAGTGTCCCGCTGGCACCTCCACATGTAGCCGAGGCTGTCGTTACCTTTATTGAACCTGCGGACCTGACCTGATCGACGGGTGCACGATTCCATGGAGATCGACATGCGTATTGCAGTCATGCTGATCATGATCCTCATGCCATTCTCGTCCGCTGCGGCTCAGCAAGTCGTCCCCAACGCGAGCATGACAGGCACAGCCGGACCGTCGATGGACAGGACGCTGCGATGGGATAACCTCCGGTATCCAGCCGGAATGATACCACGGATGGTCACGGGCGCCGACCAGTCGATCGCACCGCGGCCCGCGCTTCAGTTCGAGCTCGATTCGGACCGCTCCTGGAGTGTCACGGGCGCGGTGGTGGGTGCCGTCGCGGGTGCGGCTGTCGGCGTTGCCCTCGGCTGCCTGGCCAACCGGGACTCCTACGGTGTTTATTGCGGTGGCCAGAGCGACACGAAACTGGTCATCGGCGGGCTGCTTGGCGCTGGTGCCGGTGCCTGGATCGGGGCCGTGCTGCCACGGCGGCTCCGGTGACGATCGTCAGGACAGCTCGTCGTCAATGATGCGGGCGAGGTCCTCCTCGAGACGCCACTCCGATTCGTAGCCCCTGAGCTGCTGATCGAGAAGGCGCTTCTCGGCGAGGTGGTCGAGCGCGATGGCGAGCGCGAACGTGCGTTCCGTTCCCATCCGCCAGAGCGACATTCGGCCGGTGGACATCTCCTGAAGCAGCCGGTCCGCCGACCCGGCGCGCTGCAGCATCAGCGACGCCTCGCGGATAGCCCCATCCTTTCGTGCGCCGATGAGCTGGTAGGCGAGCACGCGCCGCAGCGCTACATACCCGTCCTCGCCTGTCACGTCGAATACCTTGTCCGGCGTCCACGGATCGCAGCGTGTGCAGGGCACGCCGATCACGAGCCGATCGCCGGCGATGCGCGGATAGAGCCACCACGAGATGTCGTAATGCAGCTCCTGCAGCACACTGCCGCAATGCGTGCAGGGAGCGCGGCCGTCCCAGGCGATGCTGCCGAACCGGCTCCAGCGGACCAGGTCGAGCGCGCGGTCCACGTCGAGGTTGCGCGTGATGCGCCCCAGCCCGCGCACCGCGTGCAGGCGGTTGGCAGCACCCAGCACGGTGACGATCCGCTCGCTGCCTGCGTCACCCGACATGGCCGCCAGCCGCGCGCCGTACCGACCATAACGCCACGTGGTGCGTTCAATGAAACGCGCGCCGCCGATGCGGAGGATCTGAAGCTCATCGTGCCGGTAGAGCGCGATGTTGTCGGTGCGCGAGATCTCCTCGGCGCGTCCGCTTACGGTATGTTCGAGCAGGTCGATCGCGTCGTAGCGTTCCTCGACCGGCAGGAGATTCCAGCGCCGGCACCGACCGCAGATGCTCCACAGCCGGCTGCGCGCGGGGTCGTACGCCAGCTGCAGGCCCGGTGGCAGCGGACCGAACATCGGGTTCGGGGGGAACTGTTCACCGCAGAACAGGCAGTGCGCGTAGAGCCGGTCGCCCGGTTCCGGCAGATCGAGGGTGTGACAGGCAGCGCCCATGCCGCGAAGCTCGCACCGCGTCCCATCTGCTGACAAGGTGACCGGGGCGAGCTGTGTGGCCCCCTTGACGGGTCTACATGCATTGCGCATATATGTGGGACGCACATGATGGCCCCGTGTGCGCCTTGCCATGCGCCCGCGCTCTCTCCCCGAACCCTGAGCCATCATGGACCGAGATCGACGACGTCCCGAGGACTGGCTTCCTCTGCGCCCGGTCGAATTCCACATCCTGCTGAGTCTGTCGGCCGGGGAGCGTCACGGGTACGGGATCATCCAGGACGCGGAGTCGCGCGGCGAGACGAATCCGCCGGATGTGGGAACGCTGTATCGGGCGCTGGCGCGGATGCGGGAGCAGGGTCTGATCGCGTCGGCGGATCGGCGTGAGGCGCCGGACGCGGCGGACGAGCGACGCAACTACTACCGGATCACGGAGCGCGGGTCGAGGGTGGCGCGTGCGGAAGCACGGCGGCTGGAGGCGCTGACCCGGGCGGCGCGACAGGGTGGTCTGCTGGAGCTGCCGGCGTGAGCGAGTCGCGTGTTCTGCGAGTCGCGGAGGCGTGGCAGCGACTGCTGCTGCGGCTCTACCCGGTGGATTTCCGCGAAGAGCTGGGCGAGGACATGGTGGAGGCGTACCGCGACAGGTGCCGTGCTGCGTTCCGCCGTGGTGGTGCGCGGTCGGTTGCGCGCGTGTGTCTGACGGCGCTTGTCGATTCGATACGGAACGGTCCGGGCGAGAGGGTTCGTCCGGCGGTGCAGTGGAGACGCGGCGGCAACTGGGGGCGAGACATGGAGCTTGTGATTCGACGTCTGGTACGTGCGCCGCTGTTCGTGGCGACGATGGCGGGCACGCTCGCGCTCGGCCTGGGTGCGTTTGCGGTCGTAGCCACGGTGGTGCACAGGGTATTGCTCGCGCCGCCGCCGTACGAGCGGCCGGACGACCTGTACTTCGTCTGGCGCGACTATCGTGCGTTCTTCGATCTCGACCGCGGCTGGCTTGGCGGTACCGATGTCGCCGCGCTGCAGAGTGCGGGTGGCGTAATCGAGGATGCGGCGGGAATCGGGAGTTTCCAGCCGACGCTCACGGCTGGCGCGGGCGTGGATCCGATGGAGATCTCCGTACTGGCGACGACCGCGAACCTGTTCGATCTGCTCGGTGTCCGCACGGCGCAGGGCCGTGGTTTCGCGCCAGGAGAGGCCGGCCCCGGCCGCGCACCGGTGGCAGTGCTGACGCACGGGCTGTGGCAGCGGCTGGGTGGCGGAGCCGACATGATCGGCGCGGAAATCCGTTTGAACGACCTGCCCTACCGGGTAATCGGCGTGATGCCGGCCGACTTCGAATTCGTGCAGCACGGGAGTCTCTCGGCGCCCATCCGGCCGGACGCGTTCGTCACAGTCGAGGAGAATCTGGCGGAGACGAACCCGAACGAAGGGTCGTGGGCGGGTCTCATCCGTGTGCGCGACGGCACGCCCCCGGAGCTGGTCGCGGAAGCGGTGTCGGCGGTCGGCCGGCGGGTCGATGAGCGCGACTTCGACGGCCGCGGTCTGAAGCTGTGGTCCATCGGGCTGCACGAGGATCTGGTCGCGCCGGTGCGCCCCGCCCTGATCGTGGTCGGCCTGTCCGGCGTGTTCCTCGTCCTCGTTCTCATGGTGAACCTCGCCACGTT